>JBBECS010000054.1:3493-203230 GCA_040881685.1 Acidimicrobiia bacterium
TCGTGTCCGGCTCGCTCGTGTCCGGCTGCGTCGTGTCCGGCTGGGTCGAGTCAGGCTGACTCCCGTCGGGGAGCGACGGCTCGGCTTGCGGTTGCTCGCTCGACGGAGTGGTGCCCGGGTCGTCGGCACCCGCGAACTGCACGACGGGCCCCGCGGTGAGCGCCAGCACGACGGCCACCGAGGCCACACCGACCACGCTGCGCGCGGTGCGGTTGTGTCCGTCGGCGCGCCTCGCGTCACCACGAAGCTTGTCCCAGCGAAGCCCCATAACCAGCCCATTTCGTCCCGACCGACGCTGCCCACGTCGGTAGCTCCTGCATTCGCTCGCAGGAGTGGGCCGGTCTCACCACTAGCTCGCTTCAGCCTCTCGGTGACCGAGTCATCGGCTGAAGGTCTCCGCCTCCCACTACCCGTCACGGAGAGTAACAAGTCGCGCGGAGCGTGGCAAGTGCCCTGCCACACCGACCGGCGGGGCAGCACTCCCAAGACCACCGAGCGCTCAGACCCGATGGTGATCCCGTACGCTCCGCATCCGCGTTCTCGGCGCCCGTTCCACGTGGGCTTCGATCGGAGAGACTTGCACTCGACTGTGACTGAGGAACATGCGCGCCCGCGACTCAGCTCCTCGGTCGCCGAGACCATTGTCGTCG
Organism: Acidimicrobiia bacterium; assembly: GCA_040881685.1. Classification (NCBI taxonomy): domain Bacteria; kingdom Bacillati; phylum Actinomycetota; class Acidimicrobiia; species Acidimicrobiia bacterium. Next base: position 4,144 of record JBBECS010000054.1, read on the forward strand.
GCGTGGTGCTCGACGGGACGACGGTCCCCGCCTGGGTGTACTCGGTGCTGTCGCGACTCGAGCGTGACCCGGCGTTCGACTGGGGACTGACGCTCCTGGTCGGTGACGCGCGGCGCGCCAGACGGGGCCGCACCCGGGCGCTCGGGTTCCGGGCGTTCGAGGCGCTCGATGCGCGACGCCACGCCTCACGGGCCAACGACGCACTCGCCGCTCGCGACGCGACTGCACTCGTGGCCGGGCGGCCGCGCATCGAGGTGTCGGACGACCGAGATCTGGCACCGCCGCTGCTCGCTCCGACGGCGCCGCGCGGCGCGGCGCGTCGGTTCGATGTGGTGCTCGATCTGCGCGCGACGCGCGGTCCGTCACCAACGACCGACTTCGCCCGCTACGGCGTGTGGTGGGCAGAGCCCGCGAGCGATCACCCGCGTCCCGGCGACGCGGTCTTCTGGGCAATTCACGATCGACAGTCGACGTGCGACGTGCAGCTCGTCACCCGCGTCGCCGGGACGCCGGACCCGGTGGTCGCCGCCACGGCGACCGTCGGCCTCCAGCCGGCGTCGCTCGCGGTCAGCCGGAGCCTCTGCTACTGGAAGGCGGCGACGCTCGTGCTCCAGCAGCTCGCCGGCCTTCGCGTCGGCGATGGGAACAATGACGTCGCGGCCGCGAACCGAGGGCCCACCGAGAGGAGGCCTGTGTCGGCGCGCCCTCCGCGTGCCGGCGCGGTCGCGCGGGTCGCCGGACGTCAGCTCAAGGCGGCGATCGGGCACCGTATTGCCGCTCGCCGCACCCGCGAGCAATGGCTCCTGGGGATTCGGCTGCGCATGACGGACACGCCCACCCTCGACGGCCTCGGGTTCCGTGCGATCGTGCCACCGCCGGATCGGACCTTCGCCGATCCCTTCCTGCTCGACCACGGGTCGACGACGCACCTCTTCCTCGAGGAGTTCGAGTTCGCGCGCGGCCGCGGGGTGATCTCGGTGACGACGGTCGGCGACGACGGTCAGTCGGGCGTCCCCGAGGTCGTCCTCGAGCGCCCGTACCACCTCTCGTACCCGTTCGTGTTCCGCGATGGCGCGGACGTCTTCATGATCCCGGAGTCGGCGGCGAACCGTACGGTCGAGCTCTATCGCGCCGTGGACTTCCCGCGAGGATGGGAGCTGCACGATGTGATCCTCGAGGACGTGCGCGCGCTCGACAGCTCGCTCCTCCACCACGGTGGGCGGTACTGGCTCTTCACGAGCATCGAGGAGCCCGGACGCAACCGCAACGACGAGCTCCACCTCTTCACGAGCGCCGCGCTCGAAGGACCCTGGACACCCCATTCCCGGAACCCGGTCGTGACCGACGTCCGCCGGGCGCGGCCGGCAGGCCGTCCGTTCCTCATGGACGGGTCATTGATCCGACCGGCCCAGGACTGCTCCGTTCGCTATGGCTTCTCGGTCGCGTTCCAACGTGTCGACATTCTCACGGACGACGACTACGCCGAAGAGACGATCGCGGTCCTGGGGCCGACGTGGTCTCACGACCTCGAAGCAACCCACACCTTCAACACCCTCGGTCGCATCGACGTCGTCGACGGCCTCCGAAGGATCCCGCTCGCCTGACCTCGTATCGGATTGCGAGCGCTGCTCGCGTCGACGCGCACGAGGTGTCGCCCGCCACCCGATAGCCTGGAGAGGCATTTCAGTAGACACGTCGCAGAACGCGAGGGGCAGATTGATGCGCGCGCTCGTCACCGGCGGGGCCGGGTTCATCGGGTCGAACTTGGTCGACGCGCTCGTCGATTCGGGAGCCGAGGTCGTGGCGTTCGACGACCTCTCGACGGGCTACGCCAACAACGTGCATCCGCAGGCGACGCTCATCGAGGGGGACATCGCCGACCAGGACGCCGTCGCCCGCGCGACCGCGGGATGCGACGTCGTCTTCCATGAAGCGGCGCACCGGGCCGTCGCTCGGTCCGTCGAGCGCCCGCTCGAGACGGACCGAGCAAACGTCGCGGGCACGCTGACCGTCCTCGTGGCCGCCCGCGACGCCGGTGTACGCCGTGTGGTCTCGGCGTCGTCGTCCTCCATCTACGGCGGGGCTACCCAACTCCCGACGCCCGAGTCGGCGCCCCTCATTCCGCGTTCGCCGTATGCCGTGTCGAAGCTCGCGGCGGAGCACTACTGCCGTGTGTTCTGGGAGCTGTACGGACTCGAGACCGTCGCGCTCCGCTACTTCAATGTGTTCGGACCACGACAACGGCCCGACAGCATGTACGCGGCGGTGATCCCATTGTTCATCGACGCCTTGCGCTCGGGTATGGCACCCGAGATCCATGGCGACGGTCACCAGAGCCGACACTTCGCCTTCGTCTCCGACGCTGTCGACGCCAACCTTCGGGCCGCCGACGCACCGCCCGAGCGGTGCGCGGGACGGGCCTACAACATCGCCGGGGAGCGCTCGTACGATCTCCTTGAACTTCTCGGGCTGCTCGAAGCCATCGTCGGACGGTCGGTGGCGCCCCGGCACACCGAGCCGAGGTCTGGCGACGTTCGCAACTCGCTCGCCGACCTGACCGCGGCGCAGCGCGACCTCGGCTACCGGCCGCAGGTGAGCTTCACCGAGGGTCTGCGCCGGACGGTGGCCTGGTTCGACAACCGCGTCGGCGTTGAGCCGGGAACCGCGCGATGACGGACCGGGTCACCACCAAGGGGCTGCTCGAACGCCTCGAGTCGCGCGAAGCGAAGATCGCCGTCGTCGGCCAGGGCTACGTCGGGCTCCCGGTCGCCATGCGCGCGTGCGAGGTCGGCTTCGGCGTCGTCGGCTACGACACCTCGGCCGAACGAATCGAGGCGCTGCGCGCGGCGCGGTCGTACGTCGAGGACGTGCCCGACCTCCAGCTCCGGTCGGCACTCGAGAACGGCTACTGGCCGACTCGCGACCCGCTCGACCTGCGGGCGTTCGACGTGGCCGTGATCACCGTGCCGACGCCATTGCGCGACGGCAACCCCGACCTGTCCTTCATCGAGGCCGCCGGGCGCGACCTCGCCCCGAAGCTGACGCCGGGCGCGCTCGTCGTCCTCGAGTCAACGACCTATCCGGGCACGACCGAGGAGCTCCTTGGGCCCGTGCTCGAGGAGTCCGGTCTGCGGGCCGGCGAGGACTTCTTCCTCGCGTACTCACCGGAGCGGATCGATCCCGGCAACCCGGAGTGGAACCTGGTCAACACACCGAAGGTCGTGTCCGGCATCGACGCGGCATCGCGGCGCGCCGTCGAGGCGTTCTACGGCACGCTCGTGGAGAAGGTCGTGCCCGTGTCCTCGACGGCGGAAGCCGAGCTCGTCAAGCTCCTCGAGAACACGTTCCGCCATGTCAACATCGCCCTGGTCAACGAGCTCGCGATGTTCGCGCGAGACCTCGGCGTCGACATCTGGTCCGCGATCGACGCCACCGCCACGAAGCCGTTCGGATTCATGCGGTTCACCCCGGGACCCGGCGTCGGTGGCCACTGCCTGCCGATCGACCCCTCCTATCTCGCGTGGCGGGTTGAAACGCGCCTCGGCCTCCGGTTCCGGTTCGTCGAGCTCGCCAACGACGTGAACAGCCACATGCCCGACTACGTGGCGACCCGGGTCATGGCGTTGCTCAACCAGGACGCCAAGGCGGTCCGCGGTGCCCGCATCCTCCTCCTCGGCCTCGCGTACAAGGCAGGGACGTCCGACTGGCGCGAGTCGCCGTCGACCATCGTCGCCGAGCGGCTACTCGCCCTGGGCGCAGAGGTCCGCGTCCACGATGCCCACCTTCCGGCGGACACCGACCTCCGGCTGCCGGTGTCGCGGGTCGACTGCACCGCTGACGAACTCGATGCGGCGGACCTCGTTCTCCTGCTCGTCGAGCACGCAGACCTCCCACTCGACGAGATCTGCGCTCGCGCCAGGTTGGTGCTCGACACCAAGGGGTGCCTGCGCGGTCGCGAGTTCCGCGGCGAGCTGCTCTGAGCTCGTAGTGGATCGTGGCACGGAACGTCAGGGGAGTCGGACGAGGCGGTCGACGCCAGCGTCATGGAGCTCCACGACCGTGCGTCCCTCGGGGCTCACGATGCGCACATCGATGCGATGCACCGCTCCGAGCCCGAACCAGGCGGTCACCGACGGGCCGGCCGCGAACCCGGTCGACGTGCCGACCTCTCGCCACGCGAGGCGGTCATGCGGGTCACCGAGCCCACCGGCGTGGAACAGCTCGACGACGGTGCCGGGCGTGGCGGTGACGCCGAACCAGTGTCCGGCGTTCGTGCGGTTGCGCAGGAGCGGGCTCGGTCGCGTGGGCTCGAACTCGGCGAGGAAGACGTCGAGTCGGCCGTCGCGGTCGGCGTCGAGCACCGCGGCCGTGACCCAGTAGTCGGGGGGATTCGGAATCCCGGTCAGCTCGAAGCGCGGGACGCCTTCGTCGACACCGACCTGACGGAAGACGACGGCCACGCTGCCGGCGGACGCCGTCGTGAGGATGTCAAGGCGGCCGTCGGCATCGAGGTCGACGACGTCGACGTGTGGCGCCTTCGTCGGGAGCGGCGTGAGTCCGGCGGCACCGGTGACGTCGCGGAAGCGAGGCGCCTGTGCGCCGTCGTTGCCGTCGTTCAAGTACAGGCGCACCGGGACGCGCCGGCCCTCGTCGACGGTGCTGTTGTAGTGCTGGCCGATCACAAGATCGGTGCGGGCGTCCCCGTCGACGTCGGTCGCGACGACCCCGGCCGGGTCGTCCTCGTCGCCGAAGCGAGGCCAGTCGAACGTCTGTCGAGCGGTGTCGTCCTCGCGGAAGCTCCCGTCGCCCTGGTTGAGAAAAAGACGGTTGGACCCAGAGATCAGCACATCGGGCGCCCGATCACCGTTGAGATCGGCGGTCGCGACCCCCATGCCGGCCACGTCCGGTGGCAGCCCCGCGGTGCGAGTCGCATCGACAAAACGAAGCTTGCCCTCGTTCCGCCAGAGGACGCTCGCGCCGTCCGAGAAGCGGTCCTCGACGATCACGAGATCGAGCCGCGAGTCGCCGTCGAAGTCGATGAGCCCGATCGCTCGCGCACCGCGAGGATGGTCGAGCTCCGCCGCCTTGACGAACCGTCCCCTGTCGTTCCGGAGGATTGTCGACGGCGCCCGGCCGCGCTCGACGTCCCGAACGTTGCGCGCGAGGACGAGGTCGAGATCCCCGTCCCCGTCTAGGTCCGCGAATGCGGCCGCGGCCGTGCGCCCCCACTCGGCCGGAAACGACTCGTCGACGCGAAAGCCGCGCGACCCACCGAGGAGGAGGCGGTCCGGCGAAGGGCCGTCGGCACCGCGCACCCGGTAGTCGTCCTCCGGACGGTCGGCGAACGTCCCGACGAAGAGGTCGCTCCAGCCGTCGTCGTTCACGTCACCGGTCGCGGTCGCGTGCACGCGCATGCCCGTGAGCGGCTCGAGCAGCCCCAAGTCGCTGGTCGCGTCGAGGAAGGCCGGCGCTCCGCCCGGCCCGCGACGCGGCGCTCGGTAGACCTCCGTCAGCGCGTCGCCGTCTCCCCTGCCGGCGCCGCGCTCGCTAGTCTGCGCCGACGCACGAGCTGTCGCGGGAAGATTCGCCAGCGTGGCGCCGAACACGACGGCGCCGGCGAGCGTCACGCTGGCCACAAGCCGGCGACGCCGCACCGTCATGGGGACAGATCGATGACCGCGAGCACGACCTCGCCCCACGGCTCGTCCCGGTCCTTCCCGGCGTTCAATCCGACGTACAGCCGGTCGCCAGACGGGTCGAGCACGACGTTGTAGCTGCCGCCGAGCGTCAGGCCGAGCTGCTCCTCGGCCAAGTCGTTGAGCTCGACGATCACCTCCTGCTCGCCGGTCTTCGTGTCCACGGCGATGACGGGCGTCCCCTGCTCCCAGGCATCGCCGTGCGCGCCCGGCACGTAGAAGACGCGGGACCCGTCAGGGGTCAACGCGAGCGATGTCGTGTAGCCACGAGCAGACCCGAGTGATCGGATCGAACCATCTCGGCGGAGGGCGAAGAGCTCGTTGGGCTCCCTCGTCACGCCGTAGACCGTGCCATCGGGCGCGGGGCGCGTCGACGCGCGCAGCCACCCGCCGCCAGGGAGGGTCGCGTCGTGCACTCGCAGCTCCTTCGAGCCGGGCTCCCACACGAGCAGCCGCCCATCGCGCGCAGCGAGGTACGCGCGGCCCTTCTTGTCGACCAGGATGCTCCGGAAGCCGATGTGCGCCGCTTCGTCCGAACGAAAGACGACCTCGTCTCGCTGAATGTCGTACACGAAGAACGTGCCGTGATCATCCTCGAGCTCCTCGTCGAAGCGCTTGGGGTCGGTCGCCTCCCCATAGACCAGACCATCGGGCGCGAATGCTGCGAGCGAGGGGATGCCGTGCTCGGCGACCGGCGCGCCGAGCGGCTTCGGCTCGAGCCTCGCGTCGAGACGGAAGAGCAGATCCCCGCGGTACGTCGACGTGTACATCTCGTCGGACTGGTCGCCCCAATAGGTGCTGAAGTACGCCTCGCCGCACGGGCCGGCAACGATCTGCCCGTGGATCTTTCCGTAGCCCCATGCACCTGGCTCGTGCTCGACGAGCGACAGCACGTCGGCAAAGCGGGTCAGCCGTTGCGTCTCGGGGTCATAGACGAAGAGATACGAGTCGCCGTCGGGACCGCGGTGATCCCCCATCGCGGACACGAACCGACCGTCCGGGAGCACGAGGCCCTGACCCCACTGCGACCAGGGATCGCCTTCGCCCTCAGGGCGGGGGTACCGAACGAGCGCCACGTCGACTCCCGCATCCTCGGCCGTCTCCACGGGCTCGGCCTCGTTCGAGGGACCGTCGACTGAGGCGGGCGCGGCCGGCCGCGGGCAATCGACTTCCTGACCGCGAATTACAGCGTCGGCCGGTACGCCGGGAATTCCAGCCACCGCGTGGTTTGCAGCGCCCCACGCGGCGCTGGCACTGAGCAGCGAACTCGTGATCAAGGCGAGGCCGGCTCGGCGATGCGAGCGTCGTGTGCGGACACCGAACACCGACGGATCATCCGTCGAGCGCGGCTTAGCCATGCGTCCCACGCTATCGCCGCTGTTCGTGTCATCGTCCGCGGGGCGCGCCCGACCGCGCTGCGCGCACGCTTGCCGCGGTAATCGCTCACCGATACGCTCCGTGTCCTCATGACGCGGCAGCGTGTACGGCCACCCCCGGGCCGTCGGCAGGACCCGCCGTTTGCGGTGTAGGGCATTGGGTACGCAGAGGACGATCGCGTTCGTCGGCCACCGTTATCACCTCGAGCAGTACACGCGCGGGCTCTACGACGCCCTCGGTCAGCGGTTCGACATCAGGTTCACCTGGGTCGACGACGGGTGGCCGGAGTCGATCGCCGACATCTCGGGCCACGACGAAGCGGACGCGTGCATCTGGTTTGTCCGCTTCCGCGAGCTGATTGAGCGTCCGGGGTTCCGGTGGGGAGACTTTGCGGGTGTGCGCGTCATGCTCGAGCACGACGCCGTGCAGAACTTCGCGGTTTCGGAATCGCGCTACATCGGTGCGTGGCCGGAGGTCTTCCACCGCAACGACTTCCAGGTGCTCGCGAGCAGTGGGAAGGCGACGAGCGAGCGGCTCGCCGCCGCAGGAGTTCCCTCCTACTGGCTACCGAAGGGCTACGACGCCGCGCGCATGTTCGACCTCGACCTCGAGCGGAATGGCATTGGCTACTACGGCATGGCCTACCAGGCCCGGCGCGCGATGCTCGATTACCTGCAGCGCAGACGGGTTGGGTTCACATCTTTTCGCTGCCAGAGCTTCGAGTTGAACGAGCACTTGAACCAGTTCCTCGGCTGCCTCATCTGCAACATGGAGGGCATCGTCGGTCGCGGCCTCGGTCGTGTCATGCATCGGCTCTCTCCGAGCCGTGGCCTCGTGCTCAAATCGGGACTCGAACCGATGATCAAGAACTTCGAGGTTCCGGGAGCAGGATGCGCGCCGATCTGCGACGAGATCGACGAGCTCGCCGACCTTGGCTTCGCGGACGGCGACACCATGGTCTCGTACCGGACCTTCGACGAGCTCGTCGAGAAACTCGACCACTACGGGCGGGCACCCGAGGACCTCCGCGAGATCGGCCGGCGCGGTAACACCCTCGTTCAGAGCCGTCACACTTGGGACGACCGAGCCGAGCAACTCGAGGATTTCATCGCGCGGCAGATGTGCCCAACACCAAAGATCGCGCCGACCGCGCCCTAGACTCCCCCGATTCGCTTCACCGGGAAACGGGAAACGCCTCGACCCGATTGGCGCGACACGACGACGAGGCTTCACAGATGTCCGAAACGGTCCTCATCACGGGTGGCGCAGGCTTCATCGGCTCGCATCTCGCCGACGCGCTCCTCGAGCGCGGCAACCACGTGATCGCGCTCGACGATCTCTCGACCGGAAGACCGGAGAACCTCAGCTCCGCGAGCACGTCTCCCAACTTCTGCTTCGTCCAAGGGTCCGTCCTCGACGAACTCATGGTCGACGAGCACGTGCGTAACTGCGACATTGTGATGCACCTCGCGGCTGCCGTCGGGGTGAAACTGATCGTGGAGCGGCCGCTGCACTCGCTCACGACAAACATCCGCGGTGCCGAGACCGTGCTCGGAGCCGCGCACCGATACCGCAAGAAGATCTTGGTCGTGAGTTCGTCGGAGATTTACGGCAAGAACTCCTCCGTGCCGCTCGCCGAGACCGCCGACCGCGTGCTCGGATCGCCGTCCGTGGCGAGGTGGGCGTACAGCACGTCGAAGGCCGTGGACGAGATCCTGGCATATGCGTACCACAACGAGCATCGGCTGCCGACCTTGGTGGTTCGCTTGTTCAACACCGTCGGCCCACGTCAGAGCCCGGCATACGGAATGGTCATCCCTCGGCTCGTCCGCCAGGCGCTCGCCGGTGAGCCGATGTCAGTGTTCGGGGACGGCTCGCAGACCCGCTGCTTCTGTCACGTCGCGGACGTCGTGGACGCGCTCCTGCGGATCATCGGCTCTGCCGAGGCGGTCGGCGAGGTGTTCAACGTCGGCTCCGGGGAGGAGATCTCGATCCTCGATCTTGCCCGCAGGATCAGGGACATAGCGGGGAGCTCGTCCGAGATCGCGCTCATCCCCTACGACAAAGCCTACGAATCCGGGTTTGAGGACATGGCCCGCCGGGTCCCCGACACCGGGAGATTGGCTGCGCTGACCGGCTGGCGGTCTCGGCGCACCCTCGACGACATCCTCACCGAGACGATCGCCGAGGCCAAGACCGAACTCGACCGTGAGTGAGGAACCTGCACCTGCACGCCGGACATTCCGCGGCGAACTCCTTTGACGATCACTTGGCGGCTGTGCTCGGCCTGGGCATCCGGGCACTGGTGTTAGGAGACAGGGCCGGCGTTGTCGGGCCCCTCGGATCGCCACACGATCGGATGTTGCACGCGCCGGGACACGCCGGATCTCACATCGGCGGCGGGAATCGCGAGCAGCACGAACACGAACGGATACAACTGCACCCGCTGGCGCACGATGATCCCGAAGTTGCCGATGCTCGCGAACGCGTAGATGAATGCGAGTGAGAAGACGACCGCGAGCGCGACGTACGGAGTTCGGATCATCGCGCGTGGTATCGCGGCCAGGCGTCTGAATGAGAGTAAGCAGAGAACGAGCAGCACGACTCCTTCGAGCGACGCGGCCAGTGCCTGGGGATTGTGCGCCTCGACCGGCCACGGTCGGAAGAGGACCGACACCATCGCGAGCCCGTACCCAGCAGGGCTACCTGGCTCGAGCGCCTCGAACTCCGAGCCGCCTTGCGACGACTGCTGGCGCGTCCTGTCAAACACGCTCTCCACCGCTGTCGTGTCGACCTTCTGCACCCCGAAGAAGTCCTGGACCTGCGAGAGCACGATCAGCCCCACGACGGCGAGCACAACGAGCCCTCCCACCTTCGCGACCGGGTTGGTGAGGGACGCGCGCTTGGCTGGGCGAACGATGTACGCCGCGCCGAGGGCGAGGAAGACGACGAGCGCGACGTGCGGCCGGACCATGACGGTCCCCAGGAGCCCGAGACCGACGATGGGGAGACCCCAACGCTTGTGCGTGAGGAGCCGGGCCGCGCCGTAGGCCGTCACGCCGAGGGCGAAGGTCATCCAGGCTTCCTTGCCGATGCTCGACGACCAGAACAGCATCGACGGCATGAAGAACACAAGGAGCGCGTAGCGGCGGAAGTCGCCGTTCGGGACCGCGATGCGAAACGCGCGGTAGAAGAGGAACAGACCCCAGAACCCCAACCATGAGTAGACCAGATAGCCACCGATGATCGTTGGGCCGGTGAAGACGTAGACCCAGCCGGTCAAGATCTCGATGAAGCCGGTGCCGATCGCCGCCCGACCGATGTCGACCGTCAGGTCGCCACTCCGGAAGATGGGGGCCAGATGCACCCCCCACTGGTGGTACCCGATCGAGTCATTCCCGCCGTAGACGTCGATTACGACGTAGTAGCGGACGAGAGCACCGATGAACTTGAGGAGCAGCGCCGCAACGAACAGCCCCGCCATTCCCGCGTCGTCGGTCTTGTGGGCGACACGAAAGAGGATCGGGAGCGAAATGGCGATGAGCACTGGGGCGATCACCAATCCGCCCCAGACCGTGTAGGACTGGGTGGCCATCTCGCGCGCGAGGAACGCCAGGTAGACCGTGGCGAGCAGCAGCCCGACGACGGCCCACATGGTGATCGGCCGGCTCACGGCCGACACGGCGTGTGACCGAAGCCTGCTCATCGCGCCGAGAGCACGTCGTCGTAGAGCTGCTGAGTTCGCTGCATGGCACGCTCGAGGTCGAAGTCGGCCGTCCGCTCGATCCCGGCCGCTCCCATGGAGGCGCGGAGGGCCGGGGCCTCGAGCAACCTCGACAACGCGGTCGCCAGGGCAACGGGATCGCCCGGTTGGACCAGGAACCCCTCGCGGCCGTCCGCCATGACCTCCGGAATCCCGCCGACGGCGCTCGCCACACAGGGCACGCCGGTGGCCAACGCCTCGAGGAGCGAGATGGGGAGTCCCTCGTGACGCGAGCTCAGCACGAAGACATCGAACCCTGGCAGGAGCTCGAAGACGTCGTCGCGCGACCCGGCGAAGTTCACCGACGACTCGAGATCGAGCCGATGGACCGCGTCTCGCAGCTCCGATTCCAGCGGCCCGCTCCCGACCAGCACGAGGCGGAGGGCAGGGTGCGCTCGGGCGACGATCGCGAACGCATCGAGCAGCGTCTGCTGGTCCTTCTTCCGCGTGAAGTTGCCAACGGTGCCCACGACGAGCCCGTCGAGCGGGCATTGCAGCCGCACCCGGGCCTCGGCGCGGGCGCGGTGGCCACGCCGGACCGCCCGCAGGTCGGCGCCGTGGTGGACGATCTCGACGGACGGCCACGTCGCGGCCCGTCGACGAGGCCGCCGGATCGAATCCGCGACCGCGCCCGAAACCGCGATTACGGCGCGGTTGCGTCGGTAGGTGAGCGAGTTCGCCCAGCGTGTGGCCCACCGATACCGCGGCCACAGGTTGTGCTCGGTGTGCACGATCACGGGAACACCGTGCCGCGCCATCAGGCGGGCGGTCACGGCCGGGAGGGGCATGTGGGTGTGCACGATGTCGAACCCGCCGGTTCGGACCAGGCGACGGAGGCGCGTCACCCAGCGCGGGTCGGCGAGCCGGCGCGCGCCAAGGCAGTGCACGGCGATCCCTTGCGACTCGAGTTCGGGAACGAACGCGTCCTTCCACGGGAGCAGGTACGCGACCTCGACGTCGAACCGGTCCCGGTCGAGGAACAGCGCCCCGCCGACAAGCAGTCGTTCGGTCCCGCCCCGGCCGAGACCCTTCGTCAGCCACAGGACGCGCGGACGCGGCGGGGCGACCGCACCGATCCGGGATCGGTTCAGAGGATCCGCGTGCGTCGAACCGGCCACGACGCCCTGAGCTCAGGCGGTCTTCGACGCCCTGGGGCGCGTCGACTTCGTCCTCTGGTCGTCGGCGGATTGACCACCGTCGGCCGATCCCGCTTCGGGGTTTGGCTCGCGTGGTGCCCGGCGACCGCTTCGGGTGTACGCCCGGTAGTAGCCGCGAGGGGTCGCCGTGGCCGTGACGCCGACGAGCGCCACGCCGGCGACGGAAGCCCCGAGGCGGGAGAGCAGCTCGCTCGCTCGCCGCGCCGCCTCCGCGGTCGTCACCCCTGCACGGCAGACAACGAGCACCTCGTCGATGCGAGGGATCAGCGGGCTCGTGTCGTCGGTTGCGAGGAGCGGCGGGCTGTCGATCAGGACCACGTCCGCGAGGTTCCGCGCCTGGTCGACGAGCTCCGCTCCGTGATGGCTCAACAGCTCGCCGGGGTTCGAGACCGCCTCGCCGCTCGGCGCGATCCTGACGTCGGGCGTCGACGTAGTGCGCACGATATCGACGAGTCGCATCTCATCTTCGCCCGCGAGCAATTCGCTGACCCCGGGACCCTCCTCGACCCCGAGGTACGTGTCGACCATCGGCCGCCGCAGATCACCCGACACCACCAGGACGTACTTGCCCGACTCGGCGAAGGCGACGGCCAGGTTCGCCACCGACGTGGACTTGCCCTCGCCAACCCCTGGCGACACCACGAGCAGGGTGTGCGAAAGACGCGCTGGTGACGGCTCCTCAACGCGCGCGTCCTTGCGGCGACGGCGCGGGGTTGTCGCTTCGTTCAGCGACCAGCGAACGCGGGGGCCGAAGATGAGCGCTGTGCGGAGGGTGCGGTAGGCCTCGGCACCGGGCGATTCGGGCTCGGTGATCGAGATCACGTCGTGGCGGTCCCGGCGCGCACGCGAGAGCAGCGGGATCTCGGCGATCACCGGGAGGCCGAACGCCTCCTCCGCCTCCTCCTTGGTGCGGATCCGGGTGTCGAACCGCATGAGCGCGAGCGCGAGACCGGCGCCGATCAGGAGACTGACGAAGCCGGCGAGCGCGAAGCTGGTGGTCCGACTCGCGCCGCCGCCCGCCGCGACGACCGCCCGTGCCGGCGCGACGGTGGACAGGCCCGAGCTAGGAGCGGGGCCGGTAGTCAGCTCCTGCAGTAAAGCGAGGTTTGCGGAGTACCGCTGGCCCAGCGCCTCGCGCTGGCCGCCCAGCACCCCACCCTCCGTGTTAGCGCCGATCGACCTGTCCAACGCCGCGAGCTGCCTCTCCAGGTCGTCCACCTCGACCTGGAGCCGCTCGACCTCCAGCTCTCGCTCGGAGGCAGCCTGCTCGTCGAGGCTCGCGACGACTTCGTGGGCGAACGTGTTCGCAAGCCGTTCCGTTCGTTGCGCGTCGGCACCGGTCGCGGTGATCGACAACGTGCGGAGCTCAGCGTTGACCGCCGCGCTCACTCGACGGGCGAGCGCGATCGGGTCGGTCGACCCGAGCTGCTCCGCGACTCGATCCGGGATCGAGCCGCGGGTCGTCAGGAAGGCAATCCGGTTGAGGGTCACCGCCGGGTCGGCGGCATCCTCCCCCTGCACGTCGGGCGCGAAGAGCATGTCTTGGGTCGCCGTGTACGTCGTCGTGTTCTGGGAACCGACGAGGGTGACGACGCCGACCCCGACCACGACCGAGGCGACGATCACCCACCACCACTGCCGTAGTGCCCTCAGATACTCGATGGGTTCCACTGCTTGCTCCGTTCGGTGACCGTGAGATCGATGACGAGATCGGGTTCGAGCACTGCGTCGGCACCATTGGCGAGCGACACGACCTTGCGCGCCGTGGCTTCGTCGTCGCGAGCGACGGCCCAGGTCAACTCCTCAAGGGTCTCATCGAGAAGACTATCTGAGAGAATTCGCGGTTCGTGACGCACGATCGACTCGTGCGGGGTCGGCTCGCAGCGCTCATCCGGCGCGCGGAGCTCCTCGGTGAGCTTCTCGCCTGGTCGGGCCCCGACGATGTCGATCTCGATCTCCTCACCGACGCTGAACCCCGACAGCATGATCATCCGCTGGGCGAGCGCCAGGATATTGACCGGCTCGCCCATCTCGAGCATGAACACCTCGCCGCTGCCGGTCGCGAACACGGCAGCCTGCAGCACGAGCTGCACCGCCTCTTCGATGCTCATGAAGTAACGGGTCATCTCGGGGTCGGTCACGGTAACGGGACCCCCTGCGGCGATCTGCCGCGAGAACGTGGGGATGACGCTGCCCCGGCTGCCGACCACGTTCCCGAACCGGACCGCACAATGCGGCGTCGACTCCGAGGCACACGCGAGCACGAGTTGCTCGGCCAGCCACTTCGACGCGCCCATCACGCTCGTCGGGCGCACGGCCTTGTCGGTGGAGATGAAGACCAGCCGTTGTACACCGACCCGTGCGGCGGCCTTCAGCACGGTGTCCGTCCCCAACACGTTGGTCTCGATCGCCTCGCAGGCATGGTCCTCGAGTACGGGTACGTGCTTCAGCGCGGCGGCATGGAAGACGACCTCGGGTCGGTGCCGCTCGAAGATCCGCACGAGCCGGCTAGCGGAGCGGATGTCGCAGAGCGCGGTCTCGACCGGACCGGTCAGCGACGCGGTGGCGTCGTGGAGGTGAGTTTCGTCGTTGTCGACCAGGACGAGCGACGCCGGCGAGCACTCGGCCACCTGGCGCGCCAGCTCCGCACCGATCGACCCGCCGCCGCCCGTGATCAGGACGCGCCGGCCCGCGAGCAGGCAGCGGACCGCCTCGAGGTCGGTCTTCGCCTGCTGGCGACCCATCAGGTCCTCGATCCGCAGGTCTCGGACGTCACGCAGCGAGACGCGACCCGCGATGAGGTCGCCCAGCTCGGGGACGACCTGGAGCGGCACCCCTGCTTCCTCGGCAGCGGTCGCGACCCGGCGCACGAGCTCCTGCCCCGCCGTCGGGATCGCCAACAGGGCGCGTTGGATGCGGTCACGCTCGACGACCTCGCCGAGGTCACTCGTTTCCCCGGCAATCGGCACCCCGAGGAGCGCGAGGCCTTGCTTGCGCAGGTCGTCGTCGAGGACAGCCACCGGGTTGAGGCCCGCCGCCGGCTTGCGCTGCATCTCCCGCACGATGGCGGCGCCCGCCTCACCGGCACCGATCACGAGGACGCGAAGACCCGCCGGCGTCGCCGCTCGGCGGCGGACACCGACCAGCCGTCCCTGGAATCGGTGCAGCCCGGCGAGGGCGGTTGCTACGAGAGCTCCCAAGACGAGGACCGAGACCGGGACCGGTCGTGCGTCCAGCACGAAGTACAGGGGCGCGGCGATCGCGACGACGGTCACCCCCGCGAGGAGGACGCGGCGCGCCTCCTGGACGCTCGCGTGTCGCCACATCTGGCGGTACAAACCCCAGCCCGTGTTGCTCGCGAGGTGGGCGAGCAGCGCAAACGGGAGGAAGGCGAGGAATCGCTTCCAGTAGTCGTTGGGCACCGCGCCGTCGAAGCGCAGGAGCAGCACCGCCGCATAGCTTGTCGCAATGAGCACCGCGTCGAGCGCGTAGAGCCTGAGGTGGGTGCGGGTGCGCGCTCGGCTCACGCCGCGCTTGATCCAGCGACGCCCTCGCACGACCCGCTCGTTGACGGAATCCCGCCACCGAAGCCCCACTGTTGGCCTCCCAGCCATTCCGCTTCCAGGCCAACCTGGCCTGCCCCTCTCCGCCCGCTGCCCAGCGACCGCAGAGGAGCCCACGTTATCTGCTGCCACGGAGCGTGGCAAGGTGCCTGGGTGAAGTGTTCACGACGTGCTTGCCTGCCACGCTCAGTGGCCAAGGAACCTGTTCGAGTGGCCGAAACACTCATCGAGGGAGAGGCTTTCGCTCTCCATCGTGCGGTGGCCGCCGCGGATGAGTGATCCGTTCTCGGCCGCGCTCCCGATTGGTGCGACGACTCCATCAGTAGCCGCCGAGGACGCCCAGCTTCCTGCCGTAGTCGAGCGCTCGTCCGAAGAGCCAGAGCGCGATGGGGTACACGACGACGAGGAACACCAGCAGGAGAATCACAGCCTCGAGCGCAGACGGTCCGGTGACCAGATCCCCGCCCGGCATGAGCACCTTGCGCGTGGCGGCGAGAACGTACGTGAGCGGGAAGAAGTACGAGAGCACGCGGACAGGCTCCGGGAGGACGCTGATCGGAAAGAGCACGCCCGAGAGCACGGTTCCTGCGATCAGGTACAGGCCCAAGATCGGGTCGGATCGCTTGGACAGCACCCTGACACTGGCCGCGAGCACGCCGATCGCGTGCGACGCTGCAATCCCCATAATGAGGATGAAGATCGCTGCAGGCAGGCCGCTGACGTCGACGTTGATGCCGAGCGCGACTGCGACCACTGCGGCCACGCTGACGTTCATGAATGACTGCACGATCGGCCAGCCGACGATCCCGAAGGGGAGCAAGCGCCAGCTCACGGGCTCCACAAGGAGGGTCTCGAACGTACCAGTTTGGACATATCCGTCGACTCTCGAACCGAACGACTGGAGCGCCCCACTCATCGCCATCTGGCCAACCATCCCGATCACGGCGAAAGTGAAGTAGTCGCCGCCGACCACGGGCCCTGAAGCCACCAGTTGGCCGACGAAGTAATAGATGATCGGGCTGATGGCCGCTGTCAGCCATACCATCACGACCGCCAGTGGGTAGGCCATCGCTTCCATGTAGCCCATCCACAAGAACGCGCCGAATACTTGGGCACCTCGTCGTACGCGGGCCGCGGGAGAACTAGGGCGACGCATCGTGCTCCCGTTCTGCCCCGCGTGAGTCGGTGATGAGTTTGCTGAGAAGATCGCGGAGGGGCATCCGCGCTGCATTGACCGAGGAGACGTCGGCGACCAGTCGGTCGAGGTGCAACAGCAGATCCCCCAAGTGGTCGGGTGTCACGACCGTGAGCGCGATGTCGCTCACTGACTCCAACTCGATCCCAGGCAGCCTGATCAGCACGTCACGCGCCTCGAGCGCAGCGCCTTCGCGCTTGAATTCGATCGTCAGGCGAGGTTGCTCCCAGACGCTTCGGAGGGCATCGAGATCACCCCAGTGGACGACCTTGCCCAGATCGAGGAACAGCACGTTGTCGTGCAAGGCGTCGATCTCCTCCAATCGGTGCGAGCTGAGGAGCACCGCTAGCTTCAGCTCGCGTGTCAACTCTTCGATCAGATTGAGCAGCTGGTGAGCCCCAATCGGGTCGATCGAACCGGTCGGCTCGTCGAGGATCAACACACGCGGATGATGGAGGAGTGCGCGTGCGAGCTGGAGCCGAGCGCGCATGCCGGTGGAGAGGGCGTGCCCAGCGCGATCGCGGGCGTGGCTCAGTCCGACCATTTCGAGCGTCTCATCGATGCGCCGCTCGAGCTTCGATGCCGGAACTCCCTGAAGCTTCCCGTGAAACGCGAGGTTCTGCCAGCACGTGTGGCGGAGAAACAAGCTTCGGTCGTCGGCGGGCATGAAGCCCACCTGAGCGCGGATCCGGCGCGATTCGCGCGACACATCATGGCCGACAACTGTCGCGTGGCCGGTTGTCGGCGTTGTGAGCCCCATCAGAACCCGGAAGAGTGTCGACTTGCCCGCTCCGTTGGGACCGACCACTGCGCACACTTCGCCGGGTCCTACGGAAAGCGAGACACCGTCCAGTGCACGCACCGGCGAATCGATTGCGGAGCGCAGCAGAAAGCGCATCCAGAGAGGTGACGGTTCGTAGATTTTGGTGAGGTCGTGGACCTGGACAACCGCTTCGCCGGTCACAGCGACTCCCGACTTGGCAACAACTGATGGAACCTCCGCCGGGCTGTATTCAGCACTGCGTGCGGACCGGCAAACGCTCGGCGCGAGTCAGAAAGCGTATCCGACTCGGACCTTCCCCGAACAGCATGGGAAGCGGGTGCCAGCCTTGCTGGTTCTTGCTTGCGCAAACAGCCGCGTGCAGAGTGCGCGCTGCCTCTCATCCGCTCGGAGCAACCTACACTCCCACCATCGTACAAACGCCGTTCGAGATCCTATTGATCTGCACGGGCAACATCTGCCGCTCGGTCATGGCACAGTCCATGCTCGAGGCCCGGGCCGCGGCGTTCAGTGTCGAGGTGCGCCTCGTCTCGGCGGGGCTCACGGCAGAAGGAGTCGCTCCGCCTCGACATGCCGTGGCCCTGATGCGCAAGCGGGGCCTCGACATCACGGGACACCGAAGCCGGCGGCTCACGGCGACGATGATCGACGAGGCGGATCTCGTCCTCGGAGCGGCGCGCATGCACGCATGGGAGGCCGTCGCGCTGCGGCCGTCGGCGGTCCAGCGCGTCTTCACACTCCGGGAGTTCGTGCGCCTCGGGGAGGCAGCCGGCACACGGGATGGGCTGGAGTCGCTCGACGCATGGATCGACCGTGCGCATCGCGTTCGGCGTCGGGTCGATGGACTCGATCGTGACGACGACATCGAGGATCCGTACCGCCGAAGCCGACAGAAATATGCCCGGGTTGCTGCCGAGATCGACAGCCTCGTCGACCGGCTGGCAGACCTGCTGTTCCCGTTCCTCGGCTCGCACGCGGTGCGCGCAACGGGAGGGCCCGCGACAAGCCAACGCCAACGCCCACCCCCTGCTCAACGGAGTCCCGCTAGCTAGAACAGTTCCACGTCGCCGAGAGCGAGCGCCCAGTCGCGCTGCGGCGGCGGTTCCGCGGCATCCGCCAACGGGCGGTAGACGAGGACCGGCCCCTGTCGCGGGAGCGGCACGAACCCGGCGCGTGTCTCGGTCCGGAGCCGAACGGCGTAGTCGGCGCCGGACTCCCGCAGGACCCGCCGAGCGAGGGACGCGCTGAGTCGGCGATCGGCTCCGGGCACGAGCTGGTCGGTGATCGCCGCCTCCGTCGCGGTACCGCGCCGTCGGAGGCGGAACACGATCGCCCCGTCCTCGAGCTCCCGCCCAGCGAGCAGCACGCGGTAACCGAGCAGTCCGAAGCCGTAGCGCCAAGCGAGGAACTCCGCGCTTCGATGGGTCACGAGCCCGTGAGGCGATTCCAGCGTGCCGAGAAGCTCCGTGGTGGCGGCCCGGTTGCCGAACGCGTCGGCGGCGGCCAGTCCCGCGTCGCACGGGAGCGACCACTTCTCGGCCGCGGTGCGCGCTCGGAGCAGTCGCGCGAGCGAGCCGGCCGATCGTGGGCGCATCTCGACGGGGAGGCGGCCCACCGTGCGCCAGCCCATCTTCAGGTATCCCGGCAGGCTCCGCTCGTTCGGCGTGTTGAACACGAACGCGTGCCCCCGCGCTCGCAGATCGTCGATGGCCGCGAGCGTGAGCCGGGAGAAGACCCCGCGACCCTGGTAGTCGGGATGCGTCGCGGTGTCGACCGCCCGAACCGCGCGCAGGCGCTGCCCGTGGCGCGCGAACTCCCAGCGGAGAAAGGTGCGGTACCCCACGATGTGGCAACCGTCGGCTTCGTCGACCGCCACCCAGGCTGGCGACGGACCGAAGGGGTTCTCCGCGTGCTTCCAGGTGAAGAAACGGGCGTGGAGGTCGTCTGGAAGCCAGCCCATCGAGGCCTCGAGCAGGGCGAGCACGGCCGGGAGGTCGGCCTCGCGGCTCGGCCTGATCGTCAGCGGGTGCTCCAGATCCGACACCTCGCTCCTTCCTCCGCCCGACCTCGGTACGCACGCATCCCGCCGGCGCGGCGACGCGACTACCGTTCCGCACGGCACACATTCAAAGGCGCCGCGCGCGCGGGGTCGTGCCGGATGGGCATGGTACCGATGAAACAGAAGGGCCGAGTGCTGGCGCTACGCGCCGTGAAGGTCACCGCGGCTGCCGCAGACTTTGTGCTGCCCCGCCACCGCGGCGTCGTGTTCCTGATCTACCACCGGGTCGGCGGCGGGTCCGGCCTCGAGATCGACCTCTCGCCGGCGACGTTCGAGCGGCAGATGGAGTTTCTCGCGGAGCGGCGGCGCGCGGTCACCGTCGACCAGGCCTTGCGCGCCCTCGCGTCGAGCACTCCTCCCGCCGAGGACCCGGTGGTCGTGACCTTCGACGACGGCACGGCAGACTTTGCCGACCACGCGCTCCCGATCCTCGACCGCCATCGCGTGCCGACGATGCTCTACGTAGCGACCGACTTCGTGGAACGGCAGCGACCGTTCCCCCACGACGGCCGGCCGCTCACCTGGAGCGCGCTGCGTGACGCAGTGGCGACCGGCGTGGTCTCGGTCGGCTCGCACACGCACACCCATGCAGTCCTCGACCGAGTGGACGCGACCGACGTCGACGGCGAGCTCGACCGCTCGATCGGCCTCATCGGAGACCGGCTCGGCACAGAGGCGGCGCACTTCGCCTATCCGAAGGGTGTGCCCGGATCGGCCGCAGCCGACGCCGCGGTGCGGCGACGCTTTCGCTCGGCCGCACTCGGCATCATCCGTAGCAATCGCTACGGTGCCACGGATCCCTACGGGCTTGCCCGCACGCCGATCCAGTCGTCCGATGGGATGCGCTGGTTCACGCGCAAGGTCGCCGGCGGGATGACCGTCGAGGGAACGCTGCGACGGGCGATGAACGCTCGGCGCTACGCCGACGCCACCACCTGACGGGCTCTGATGCGCGTACAGGGACCCGCGATCCTCGGTGGCGAACCCGCGTTCCCGGACGGCCTGCCGTTCTCGCGTCCGGCACTGCCTCCCCTCGAGCACGTGATGGAGCGCCTGCGCGGGTCGTACGACGAGGGCGTCCTCACGAACGGCCCACTCGTGCGCGAGCTCGAGGATCGGATCGCCGAGCGGCTCGAGGTCCCGCACGTCGTCGCGGTGGCGTCGTGCACCGCGGGGCTCATGCTCGCGCTACGAGTGCTGGCGCCGAGCGGCCGCGACGTCGTCCTCCCGAGCTTCACGTTCTCGGCATCCGCCCACGCCGTGGCGTGGAACGGCCTGCGACCGCGGTTCGCAGAGTGCGACCCGGACACGTTCCAGCTCGACGCGGCCGACGCCGAGCGCCGGATCGACGGGTGCGGTGTGCTGCTGCCGACGCACGTCTTCGGAGCACCGTGCACACCGGAGCGGTTCGAGGCGCTGGCCGACGCCGCTGGCGTACGGCTCGTCTTCGATGCAGCACACGCGCTCGGCGCCGTTCGCCACGGGCGCCCGGTCGGGGCATTCGGCGACGCCGAGGTGTTCAGCCTCACGCCCACCAAGCCGCTCGTGGCCGGCGAAGGAGGCCTCGTCGCCACCCGACACGAGGACGTGGCGGAGCACCTCCGTTGGGGTCGAGACTACGGCAACCCGGGTGACTACGACACTCGCTTCGTCGGACTCAACGCCCGCATGTCAGAGCTCCACGCGGCGCTCGCACTCGAGGGGCTCGCCTCGTTCGACGACCATCTCGCACGACGTCGTGCGATCGCCGCCCGGTACCGCAGTGCACTCGCGGAGGTACCCGGTGTGCACGTGCAGGCCGTCGACCCCGAGGATGACGTGACCTACAAGGACTTCACGATCGCGCTGGACGCAGACGCGTTCGGGCTCGATCGCGATCGGGTCGTGGCCGCGTTGCACGCCGAGGGCGTCGACACCCGCACGTACTTCTGGCCGCCGATACACCTGCAGCAGTCGTATGCCAACTCGGTTGACCGCGAGCTGCCAGTGACGACATGCGTCGCGCGGTCGGTCATCAGCCTCCCGATCTACCCCGACCTCGAGGAGTCGGCTGTGGACGAGATCGCGCGCTGTATCAAGTCGTTGCACCTCCACTCGGAGGACGCTGCGGCATTCGGATCGTGAGGATCGGGGGATGAGCGATCCCGGCGCGGACCTGGCACACTTCGGAGGGCGGCCGGCGTTCGCGGAGCCAGTCCATGTCGGCCGACCCAACATCGGCGACCGCCGGGCGCTCCAAGCTCGGCTGGACGACATCCTCGACCGGCGTTGGCTCACGAACGCCGGCCGCTACGTGCGCGAGTTCGAGGATCGGCTTGCGCGCCTCCTCGGCGTGTCGCACTGCATCGCCACCTGCAACGGCACCGTGGCCCTGGAACTGGTGACGAGGGCGCTCGGTCTCGAGGGCGAGGTCATCCTCCCGTCGTTCACCTTCGTGGCGACGGCTCACGCCCTCCAGTGGCAGCAGATCACGCCGGTGTTCTGCGACGTGGACCCGACAACTCACAACCTCGACCCCAAGCGGGTCGAGGAGATGATCACGCCTCGCACGACCGGAATCATCGGCGTGCACGTGTGGGGGCGGCCGTGCGACACCGACGCGCTGTCCGAGATCGCCCACCGCCGGGGCCTACGGCTGCTCTTCGATGCCGCGCACGCCCTCGGCTGCTCGAGCGGCGGGACGCCGGTCGGTGGCTTCGGGGAGGCAGAGGTCTTCAGCTTCCACGCCACCAAGATCGTCAACGCGTTCGAGGGCGGTGCCGTCGCGACGAACGACGAGGAGCTGGCCGGCGAGCTGCGGCTGATGAAGAACTTCGGTTTCTCGGGTTACGACGACGTCACCTACATCGGCACGAACGGCAAGATGAACGAGGCCTCGGCGGCGATGGGGGTCACCTCCCTCGAGTCCTTCGAGCACTTCCGCGCCGTCAACCTCGGCCACTACGAGCACTATCGCGATCGGCTGGGCGGGATCGATGGAGTCGACGTTGTGGAGCATCCGACGGGTGGGGCCGACCAAGCGAACTACCACTATGTCGTGCTCGAGCTGGACGAGAGCCGGCTCGGCATCAGCCGCGACATGGTCATGGAGCTCTTGCGGGCGGAGAACATCCTGGCTCGGCGCTACTTCTACCCCGGCTGTCACCGAATGGAGCCGTACCGCTCGCTGTTCCCGCACGCGGGGCTGCTGGTGCCCGAGACCGAACAGCTCGTGCGGCGCGTCCTGTGCCTGCCGACCGGGGAGTCGCTGAGCGAGACCGACATCGACCGGATCTGCGACCGCGTCTCGACCATCGCTGCGAACGGCTCAGCAATCGCCGCCCGGCTTGCCTCGTGAGCGCGCTCAGCGCATCTGGACCGGCCTGAGACGGGCAGGGGCCCTCTCTCGACCATCAAAACGCCGAGCGCGCCCTGGTTCGCGTAGGGTTCGTTCACCGTGGGTGTCAAGCGGGGCCGAGACTGCACGGCTTGTCCCATCGGCTTCATCGGGAGGGTGACGCAGTGACGAGACTCTCTTCATCTGCGACGCGCCCGCGGGCCGTGGCGCTCGCGGCAACGCTCACCCGGCCGGTGCGATGGCGAATCGATGAGTACTCGCGGGTCGGTCCGCTGGTGCGAGGGCACGAGCGCCTCCGCGAACGGCTCGAGCGCCGTGAGGAGCGGCGACTCCTGGCACTGGCGCGTGCCGCGTCGGAGGACATTCGCTCGGCGCAGGAGCGTGAGCCGCTCGTCACGGTCCGCGTCGTCACCTACGACCGCGGTCCCCTGATCGTCGAGCGGGCGCTGTCGTCGATCCTGCGTCAAACCTACGAACGTCTCGAGATCCTGGTGGTTGGCGACTGTTGTGACGAGGTCACTGAGCGCGCAGTGCGTTCGGTGCGTGACCCTCGAGTGCGGTTCGTGAACCTCCCGGTGCGCGGCTCGTACCCGGCCGACCGGCGGCTCCGCTGGATGGTCGCCGGTGCTGCACCGGCGAACGTCGCTCTCGACCTCGCGCGAGGCGCATGGATCGCGCCCTGTGACGACGACGACGAGCTCACCGGCGACCATGTCGAGGTGCTTCTGAGCAAGGCCCTGGACGACCGGCTCGAGCTGGTACACAGCAACGCGCTCATGGAAGCGACTCCGGGTTCGTGGTGGGTCAGTGGGGGTCCGAAACTCGCCGAAGGCGTGGCCCACGGGTCGATCCTCTACTCGAGCAGCCTCCGGTTCATGCGTTACTCGATGACGAGCTGGAAGAGGGCCGAGCCGGGCGACTGGAACCTCTGGCGGCGGATGCAGGCGATCGGCGTCCACAGCGGGTACCTCGACCGCATCACCTACGTCCACTACAAGGGCGTCTACAAGACGCCGGAGCTCGCGCAACTCCCCCCCACGCCGTCTCCGCTCGACGATGGCCGCGTGCCCGATTGGGCGGAGAAGGCCCCCACCGACCGACACGCCGCCCTTGCTCAACCGGCGGAGTTGGCGGGATCGTCCATGTCAGCAAGCAAGGGCACGGTCAGCACATGACCGCAAGGGGTACGACCTCTCGCTCCTCACGTCCGCCCCGACGGCGGGCCTAAGTCCGAAGCCCTGGATCCATCTCCACACCAGCCTTGGCACCGTCGGGTCACGTGGTCGCGCCCTGCCGGCTGGTGGCCGCGGACGGCACGGGCGAGGTACGGCTACACTTTTTCACCATGACTATAGGGATAATGCAGCCCTATTTCTTCCCCTATATAGGCTATTTTCAGCTGGTGAGAGCGGTCGATGCCTTCGTCATCTATGACAATATTCAATATTCCAAACGGGGATGGATAAATCGGAACCGCTACTTGCAAAACGGCAAGGACGCCTTTTTTACATTACCGCTCAAGAGCGATTCCGACGTGTTGAATATCAGCGAGAGATACCTCGCAGCATCTTTCGAGCTGGACAAGGAAAAGCTGAAGAGAAGAATCGAGGCAGCGTACCAAAAGGCACCAAACTTTGAACAGGCCTACTCTCTCTTCGCCGGATGCTTGGATTTCCCGAATCACAATCTCTTTGATTTCTTACTCAATTCCCTCCGTTGTATCAATGACTACCTAGCAATAGATACGAAGTTGGTGATTTCATCAGAGATAGACCAGGGGCCGCGCCTCCGTGGGCAGCAGCGAGTCATTGCTCTTTGCAAGACCCTCGATGCCGGGGGTTACATGAATCCAATTGGTGGACTTCACTTGTACGACAAGCACGCGTTCCGTCAAGAAGGCATACACCTCTCGTTCATCGAAACGCGAGGTGTTGTGTACCGACAGTTTGAGAATGCATTTGTTCCCAACCTTTCAATCCTGGACGTGCTGATGTTCAATGAGATCGAACAGGTACACGAGATGCTGAAGAGATACGAACTCCGGTGAACATTGCATTCTATGTCTCTGGTAAAGCAGGGAGACTCAAGAAAATTCTCGAGCACGGCAGCGAAGAATTGATCAAGAGCACCAAGTTGATATTTTCTGACGATCGTCAGAATTCCTTCTTAGAGAAGCCTGCACTGGGATTGGCAATCGAGTACCACTGCTTGGATTATCAGGCCATACGTAGAACGGATCGATCAAGGAACTTGATCTTGTCGGACGAGCTCTTAGAACTGTTGAGGCGCCACAGTGTGGAGTACTGCTTTTCCTTTGGCGACCATCTGCTGAAGGGAGAGATTCTGAACGAATACAAGTATAGGCTCATCAACTTTCATCCCTCCATATTGCCGATGTTTCCCGGAAGGTTGTCCGTAGATCAGGCGGTTGACGCCGGGAGTAATCTCCTTGGTAACACTGCCCACTTTATCGGTCCCGGAGTCGATGATGGGCCGATCATCATGCAGCATGTAGTCTCCGCCAAAGTCTTCGAAGGCGACTACGACAGCATCCTGGATCAGCAGGTTGTCATGCTCGAGCAGATATTTGCGTGGCTGCGATCCGGTCGTCTCAGCGTGAACGATGATGAAGTTACGGTCTTCGGGGCGAACTATCAGGGATCAGCGTTCTTCCCGGAGCTTGAAACCGAGGAGTAAGACAAGGCATTCGATCGTCGCTTGCCGGCTCGACGATCACGACGAGGGCACCGGACGCGCCTTGCGAGCCCTTGTCCGCTGGACACCGACCTTGTACCAACCGTACGGGTACCGCAACCAACCCACACCGGCGGCGCGCATGCGGATCGGCGGCCAGCCGCCGCCAGTCACCAGCCGGCGTGGCGCGAACAACTGGCCCACGATGCCGAGCGCGCTCGACGGCCCCGTCTTGGGGCGGTAGCCCCTCCGGCGGCGCCCTGCGTCGTACACGGGGAGCTGCTCGAAGAAGCGGATCTCGGCCGTCGAGGGCCGAAAGAGCATCCGAGCGTGGTACCCGGCGGCGAGGTCTACCAGCTCTTCGTCGTCGAGGGGACTCCGCGCCAGCTCTCGGCAAAGAAGACGGAAACGCCGCTCGATGCGGTGCTGCACGGGCGCGACATACTGCTCGTACGCCGCACGCTCCTCCGGGATGTCTTCGAGGACCGGAACCGCGCCTTCGTCACGCCACTCGTAGCCGCGCACGCTCCCGTGGTCGGCCGAGAGCAGGGCCTCGAAAATCGTCTTGAAGTGGGCGAAGACCTCCAGGTGCGCGGACCGCCAGGGCCAGTTGTGGAACAAGATCCCCTGCTTGGACTCCAGGGCCTCCGGAGGAGCGGCGACAAGCAGCCCCAGGTAGTGCCCTCTGAGCGCGACTCGTGAGCCGGGAACGAGGACGCGCGCGAGCCGATCTTGGGTGGTTCCCTTCCAACCCACGTCGACGAGGTGCACAACCGGGCGCGCCGACCAATCGACGCTCTTGTCGAGGTACTCGAGGAGCGCTTCTCTCTGCTCGACCCGACGTTGCTCGTACTCCTCGGCGAAGGCCGCGTGTGCGAGGACCGCGTCGAGGTCAAGAGACGTCGAGCCCGCGGGGTCACCGGTCATGGCGGTGGCCAAGCGCTCGAGCGACGCGGCGTCGAAGCCCAGCGTCTCAAGGAACTCCCCGACGGTCAGGCCGGGTCTCCTCTCGCGGACTGCCTCGAACTCCTCGTGGGGGAGCGGCGGGAGCGACGGCAGATAGGTGGCCCGGCGCGAGACCATGAGGTAGCTCTGCGTGATCCGCATGGAGCCGGGCAGCGCGGTCTCCTCCTCGTAGGCAGCGAGGAGCCGAGAGAGGAACTGGCCCTCGCGAGCCAGGAAGAGGGCTTCGCGCGCACCCTCGGCCCGGAGCCGCCGGTGCAGGCGGCGAACGAAGGTGTAGAGGGTGAGCCCCATCGCCGGGAACAGGTCCGCTTCGTCGGCTGGCCGAAGCAGGCCGTCGAGTTGGCGCTCGACGTCCCTGGCCACCTCGTCGGCTCCAGCGTCCTTCCGCCGCTCCCACGTTCCCTGCGTCACGAGGTGTGACCTCATCCCGGCCTCCCTGGCGCGTCGCCCGTCCGAGATGGGGTTGTCCCCGACGACCAAGACGTCCTGTGGGTCGACGCCGACACGCTTCGCGACGAGCTCGAACAGCGCCCCGCTCTTCTTGGTGCGGCCATGCTCGCACGAGACGAACACGTCGCCGAAGAGATCGGTCAACCCGTGGTGCTCGAGGAACCGGCCGAAGTGGGGCTGCGGGATGTAGAAGTCGGAGACGAGCACCAGCTCCGCACCGTTGGGTCGCTGGCGGAGCGCCTTTACGAGGGCGACGTCGACTCGCTGCACCAGGAGGTCCGATTCCACCTCGGCGTCGATCATCAGCGTCGCGAGGCCCTCGGTCGAGTACTCGGCGGTTCGCGAACCACGGCCCGATCGCGCCACGACCTCCGCGAGCTCGTCGGCGAGGTCGTCGAGTCGGAAGTCGGCGTCGAGACCCTGTTCGAGCGCCCGGTTGCAGAGCCTGCGCTCAACCTCGATGCGTGTTCGGTACAGGTCGATGGGGTCGACATCGAGGTCGAGCTGCTCCACCAGCCGGCGCCCGGCCAGCAGCTTCACGTACCAAGGAGGGACGGTGCGCGTGACGACGGTGCCGAAGTAGTCGACAAGGACGACCCGCGGCTTGGCGCCTTCGAGCACCCGGTGCAGGTTCCGAACCGCCAAGCGGCGAGGAAGCCGCCGCTGAGCGGGCTCGACGAGCCGTTCCCTCAGGAGCGAAGCGACCGACCTGCCTACCGGGACAGAACCCAAGAATCGGTCGACATCACCCGGGTGATCCGCCGCGAGAGTCCGACGCGTTCCGCACCCCGGAGGCTTCCATGGCCAACCAGCCTAGTTGTAGATCCCAGGCACGTTGGTCAGGCGGGCGGGGAGCCGCGTGGCCGGCCGTTGGTGTCTGAGAGCGCAGTGGGGTTGCCGTCACGCCGACGTAGGCGTCGAAGGGTTTCGAGAGCCCGCCTCGGCAGGGCACGCGCGATGCGGATACGGGCGCGCTCTCGCCAGTCCTGGCTCCGATGCGGACGCCGAGGGTCTCGTTCTGGCCAGGCTCGAGCCCGCGGCGTTGGGTCGCCTCCGCGGACCAACTCGGGCGACATCGGGGATCCGCGGAAAGCGACGAGCATCAAGCGGTCCGCATAGCGCGTGAAACCCACGGCGGTCTCGACCACGAGCGTTGTCGTGAAACCGACCTCAGCAAGCCCGCGGAGCAGAGACCGCTTCGTGAGCCAGAAACTCGCCGGGTTGTCGAGCGAGGCCCGGAGCGCGCGCTCGCGTTGCTCGGCAGTGCTAGCGGGATCGTGCTCGACGTAGGAGCGACCCCAGTAGTCGATGCCTCCGTACGAGCGCCGTTCCTTCCGGCGGAGGCTCACGTGAGTCTCGATGACGGCAAACCCGCGGCAGACATCGGCGATCCGCTCGAGGAATTGGAATACGTCTGGTGCATCAAGGTGGTAGAGGATTCCGAGACAGAGAACCACGTCGAATTGACCATGGGTCTCGGCGCTGAGACTTCGAACGTCCTCGTGGAGGAACTGCACCTCGCCGAGTTCCAGCGCGCGGGCGGCGAAGGACGCCCGCTCGAGGTTCGATCGGCGACCCTCGATACCCACGACCTCGGCACCTCGCTTCGCGAACTCAAGCCCGAAGATGCCTTCGAGGCATGCAAGGTCGAGAACACGAAGTTGATCGATGGGGCGCGGCGCAAGGTCGCTCACCACTTGCACGACACCTACCAGCCTCGCCCAGGTCGCCGAGGTGTCATCGGAGCCCTTTGTGTAGACGCCGTCGGCAACCTCGAAGTTGTGAGCATTCCATGGCCCGTGGGCGTCGGTGACCGCGCGCATCTCGCTCAACACCAATTCACGGTCCATTCCTTCAGTGCCTCCTTCGTCGCAGGGACCACGACCAAACGGGTCCCCGAAGCTCCTCGATGACGCCGTACGAATGATCTCTTGTGTGCTCCAGCCGAGCAACCCAGCGGAGCCTGATCTCTCACACCTGGTTGCCCAGGAGGCGCGCGCGCATGATGTCAGGGACCTCCCACCGGGTCGTCGTGTTTGGATCGGCACCCGGGGTCAAACCCAAGCCGTCACGACGACCGTTGGATGGTCGCCGTTCCGCGCGACCTCTTAGCTGGATGCTCTGCCCTTGCGCGCCGCGACCTCGTGATAGCTCTCCATGACGGTGCGTACTACGTTCCGCTCGTCGAAGTGCCTCAGCGCGAACTCTCGTCCACCGGCTCCGAAACGATCGCGAAGCTCCGCGTCATCTCCGAGCCGTGCGATCGCCGCGCTGAGCGCACCCGCGTCATCTACGGGGACGAGGAACCCGGTGGCAGTGTCCTCGACAACCTGACGGCACCCGCGGATGTCCGTTGCAACGATTGGCAAACCCATCGCGGCCGCCTCCATCGCGGCGCGCGGAAACCCTTCCCGGTGCGTCGCGAGCACGAAGACATCGAAGGCCGTGTAGAGACGATCGACATCGTCGCGTTGCCCGAGGAAGCAGATGCCGTCCCGGGCGGCCCGATCGAGCATCGCGCGGGGAAGGGCATCCGCCTTGTCCGGATCTTCCGGCCCCACGGCGACCAACCGGTAGCGGTCGCCGAGCGCCTCCATTGCGTCGAACAACTCCGGGTAGCCCTTCTCTGCGACCAGACGTCCAACCGTTCCGACGACGAGCTGCCCGGGTCGGATGCTGAGCTCGCGTCGTGTCGACTCACGGTCTGCATCGCTGAATCGCGCGGGATCGAAGCGCGTGAGGTCCACACCGTTTCCGAGCAGACGGGCCCGCTTCCTCGGCGTGATTCGCCAGCGAAGCATGAGCTCGAGATCCTCTGCGTTCTGTACGAGCTCGACGTCGGAGAACCGTGCCGCAATCGCCTCGAGCACGTAGACGACGACGCGCTTGCGCCGGGGGTCGCGGTCGGTGGCGTACAGGCCGTGCACGGTGTTCACCACGATCGGTACGCCCGCGAGCCGCCCGAGAATCCGGCCGTACACGCCCGTTTTCGGGTTGTGCGTGTGCAGCACGTCGAGGCGCTCACGTCGAAGGATCCGCCAGAGCTCCCGCGCGGCGCGCAGGTCCGCACGCAAGTTCGCGCCCCGTGTCGAGGACGGCAGCGCGATGTGACGGATGCCGTCGCGCTCAAGCCCTTCGACCCAGGGTCCTGGCGCGCTGATCCCGACCGCTTCGCCTCCCGCGTCGACGACTGCGCGGAGCTGCGGGAAGAGCAGGAAGCGCAAGCTGCTGTCGACGGTCGTGAGATGGGCGACGCGCATTTCGGCTGCTCAGCGGTCGAGTGTGGCCAGCAGACCGGCGAGATCCCGAAAGTCGCCCACTTCGAGGTCGACGTCGGGTCCGCTGGGCGTCGCGGCGTGGAGGCTCATCGGGCGACGGACGCGCACTGTCTTCCATCTCCGCGCGCGCGGACCCGCGAAGTCCTTTGCCGGATTGTCGGCAATGTATACGCACCTCGCTCCTGGCACCCCGAACACCTGCTCCACGCCCTCAAACGCGCGGGGGTGTGGCTTCGCATAGATGTCGCCCAGCTCCGCCGTGAACACGATCGTTCGGGCCCACTGGTCGACCCCGAGCGCACGGGCCTTCGCCCGTTGGGATTCGACGGGCCCGTCGGTCACGACCGCGAGCGCGACGAGTGGCGCCAGCGCCTCCACAATCCGGGCCGCGTCGGGGAGCAACTCGATGGCTGGCTCGTGACGCCGGTAGACATCGACGAGGGCGAGGACGATCCGCGGCGAGGGCTCGACGCCACAGTCCCGAAGCACGTCGTCGAAGATCGTCCCGCGCCCACCAGCCTCGAACCGATCCCAGGCGCGCTCGCCGAAGTGCGTAACACCGAGCTCGGTCGAGGCCCATTCGTCCGCCGCTCGGAAGCCGCTCTGCACGTAGTCCCGCTCGAGGTACACCGTGTCGTCGAGGTCGAAGACGACGCAGTCCGCCGCGGGAATCATCGGCCCGAGCCCTGGCCGAGGCCCACGTCGCTCGCGTCGACGAAGATCGCATCGTCGTAGCGCAGCATCACGACGCCGTCGCGCCATTCGTCCGCGACCGCGCTCGGCGAGAGACCGGCCCCGTCCTCGAGGAGCCAGCGGGGAAAGGGCGCGCCTGCCTCCCACGAGAGCGGGAACCCACCACCGAAGCGCGGATTGATCTCGATGATCCGCGGCTGCTTCTCGTCGGCGTCGAGGAACACCTGGACGTTCAGCGCGCCGTACGCGCCTGGGAGCGCCTCGACGACGCGGCACGCGAGTTGCTGGAGCAGCGGGCACCGGACCGTGACGCCCTTGCTCACCTCACCACTTCGAACCTCGAGTCGGCGGCGCGGAACCGCGCAACGTGCCCGTCCGGAACGATCAGCGAACACGTCGACGGTGTACTCGTGCCCGCGCGCGACCTCCTCAACGACGACGTCGGCGTCCGCGACGAGGTCGAGCTCGTCGGCGCTGCCCACTGTGGTGACCCCGATCGATGCACTCCCCCGCCGGGGCTTGACCACGAGTGGGTAGCGCCAGCCATCGCCGCGGCCGAGCACCGCGTCGGGGCGGGCCTGGCGCACGGTCGGGAAACCGTTCGCCACGAGCCATTCGTTCGTCCGGAGCTTGTCGGCGCCGACGTCGACCGTCTCAGGATCCGAAATCGCGACGATGACACCGGCGTCCGCGAACGTCCCTCGGTGAGCCGCCAGCACCGCCAGCTCGGTGTCGATCGTGGGCACGATCAGGCGAACGTCATGGAGACGGCACACCTCGAGCAGCGCGGGAACGAACTCTTCGGAGATGCAGCGCGGGACGACGACCGCCCGATCGGCGGCGTGGAAGGCTGCCGAGAGCGGCGACGCGTCCGCCGCGATCACCATGCCGTCGGAGCTGAGTTCGCGCAGGCTCGCGCGAAACGCGCGGAGCAACGCGACCCGCCGTCCCGCCGAGGAGAGCAGCACGTTCCCGGTCATGATCGTCGCTGCAGGTTCGAGCGCCCGCTGGGGGACTCCGTCTGTGCGGTCGCGCCGAACTCCGGCATCGTTGCGTGGTCGCCGTGGCTGATGCCCTGGCGGCGGAGGAGATGAGCGACCGTCATGCCGAGGATCCGGAGGTCGAGACCCAAGGAGCGGTGATCCACGTACCAGACGTCGAACTCGAGCTTCTCGTCCCAGCCGACCGCGTTGCGTCCATTGACCTGCGCCCAGCCGGTGACGCCGGGGCGCACGTCGTGCCGGCGCGCCTGGCCCGGTGTGTAGCGGGTCAGGTAGCGGACCGGAAGTGGCCGCGGCCCGACGAGACTCATGTCGCCGCGGAGCACGTTGACGAGCGACGGGAGCTCGTCGACGCTCGTGCTGCGCAGGATCTTGCCCACGCGCGTGATGCGCGCGTGGTCCGATTCGGGAATCGTCTCCCCGGCACGCAGACCGCGCATCGTTCGGAACTTGAGCAACTCGAACGGACGCCCTCGACGGCCGGCTCGCGTGTCGCGGAACAGAACAGGGCTGCCCATCGTGACGCGGACAGCAAGCGCCACCACGGCCAGCACCGGCGACGTGAGCACGAACAGGAGCGCCGTGGCCGATACGTCGACGAGCCGCTTCACCCGTTGTATCCCCTCTTGCGCGCTTTCATCGAACCCCGATGCTTTCAAGCCTAAGAACCATCGTACGCCGCGCGTCGGGCGGCTGTTGTTCCACGTCGAGCAACAAGAGCAGTCGGTAGAGTCACCTGGATGGCGCGCTTCGACTTCGTCAGCCGGGAAGCCTTCTCGCTCGCGTTTCTCGTTGCCCTCGCGGGCAGCGCTGTGATCGCCGTAACCGCGCTCGCGTATCAACGCTGGCGCGCGACGAACCGCGTGTTCCCCGTGGCAGGCCTCGTCGGCGTCGGTGCTGCGATCCTCGCTCTTCGAGAGACCGACGCGGTGCTGGGCGATGCCGACGACCTCTACCGCGGCCTTGCCGCGTTGGCCGCGGCCGGCCTCGTTGCGGCCATCCCCAAGGTCCCCTGGTTCGTGCGGCTCGTTACGCTGGTCCCAGGAGCCGTGCTCGTGTCGGACGCCGCGTCATCGGTCACTCACAGCAAGATCGGCGGCGATTGGGTCCGCGTTCTGGTGCTCGTCGCCGTGGTGGCCGCTGGTACCGCGATCGTCGGCTTCGATCGCCACTATGCGCGAGACGGACTCGGGCCCGTCGCGCTCGCTGTCACTGCTGGCGGTGTCTTTCTCTGTGTCCCCGACACCGAACAGGCGTTGTCCCTCGTCGGGGCGTTCGCCGCCGTCGCGCTCCTGGGCTGGCCCAAGCCTCTCTGTTCGCTCGGAGCAGCCGGAGCAGCCCCGGCGGTCGGGCTCGTCGCCTGGACCACGGCCGTCGGCGGACGGGGACGTCCGGCATCGATCGTCGGGGGGATCGCGTGCGTCGGATTGCTGTTGCTCGAGCCCGCCGTCCGTTCACTGCTCCGATCGCGGGCGCGCCCGGCACCGCGTGAGCCTTGGTCACGGGACGCGCTCGTGATCGTGGCCATTCACCTCGGTGTCGTCGTGCTGTGCTCCCGGCTCGCGGGTTCTCGATCATCGGCGACGGTCGCGGCCGTCGTCGTCATCGTCGTCTTCTCCACCGCGGGCCTGCTGCTGTGGCGACGCATCTTGCCGGCGCACGTGCCCACGTGAGACGACGAGGCAGTCCGAGCGTGAGCGGAGGTCAGCTCCTGCCGACAACGAGGGCATCAGCAGTACGACAACGAGGTAGAGCAGGAGGCCGCTCACGACGATCCCGATGATCGGTGCCTCACCCGCGACGAGCGACACCGCAAGGACCGGGAACGCGAGCGTCCCGACGACCACCAGTGCGGGGCGCAGGAACGACCTCTTGGGCCTCATCACTCCGTCGGAGAGGGCACGGAGGTGCCTCGCGCTGCTCCTCGACGCTTCCGTCGACGCGTCCGGCGCATCCACGATGACGACAGCATGACCGAACCACCCGCCACACGGGTGGATTTCGGTTATTGCAGCATCGCCGAAATGAGGTCGTCCCACGCGTCGGCCACCCGGTCGATGGAGAAACGCTCGAGGCACCGGCGGCGCGCGGCCGACCCGAGCGCGCTCGGCGCACGCAGCGCGCGCTCCAGCGCGTCGGCGAAGCCCGCCCGATCACCGGGTGGAACGACATAGCCGGTCATGGTGTCGGCGACGATCTCACGCACGAAGCCGACGTCGGTCGTGACGACGGGGAGGCCGCAGAGGCCCGCTTCGATCAGGGCCCCCGGAAGACCCTCCGTGTGACTGGTGAGCACGACGACGTCCGCAGCCGCGAGCGCGAGCTCCGGTTGATCCGTCGGCCCGGCGACGTGCACGCGGTCGGGCGCGACGCGCGATGCCTCGGCCTCCGCTGCAGATCGCTCGGGACCGTCGCCGACGACGAGCAGATGAAGCCCGGGGATCGACGCGACGGCCTCGATCGCCAGCCTGACGTTCTTCTCCGGGCTCAGCGCGCCGAGGTAGAGCGCGACCGGTGCCTCCGCCAAGAGCTCGAAGTGAGCACGGGCGCGCCGACGAGCCTCGGCGGTCGCTGGCGTGAATCGCTCCGTGGGGACACCCTTTGGGATCACGCGGATCTTCTCCGGCGAAACGCGATAGCGCGCGTTCAGCTCGCCTGCGGTGGCTGCAGTGAGCGCGACGACGGCTGACGTCCGACGCAGGAAGGCAACGCTTCGGAGCCGGCGGGCGGGGGTCGTACCCCAGTGGGCGGGATCCCCGACGTTGCGGTAGACGAACGGCGTGCGCGTGCCGGTCGTGGCGAGCGCGCACGCCGGGAGGGTCGTCGAGCCGTGGGCCACGACGAGACCAGCATGGCGAGCTTCGGCTCGCAACGCGCGCAGCGTGGCGATTCCGAGCCGGCTGGTCCCGAGCGTCGGCACGTCGAGCCCGCCCTCTTGGCGACCGCGCACGAGCGCGACGGTCCGTACCGACCGCCCGCGATCGGTGAGGGCCCGCTCGAGGTCGGTTGCGAAGACCTCGGCGCCGCGCCGGTCGGTGCTCGTGATCACCTGGAGGACGTCGACCGTGTCAGGTCCGGTCCGCGGCGCCTCGCTCGCTCGGCGGCTCATTGAGCGTCGAGGCCCTCCCCCTCGCCGAGGCGCCACACCCGCTGACCCATCGAGGGCACCCAGGCCGCGGCCAAGCGGGCCCAGCGCCGCGGCGACCGCGGCTCGGCGCGCACCGCTGCTGCGAGCAGACGTCGGGCCTCGCGACGCTTCCCGATGCGCGCTGCACTGACCCCGGCGATGGAGAGATAGTTGGCGAGCGCGCGGGGGGAACGACTGATCCGCTCGCGATGATGCTCCAGCACGTACACGACCCCCTCGTACAACAGGGCAGCGGTGCTCAGGGGGCGGTCGGTGGGCGGGCGTGCCTCGATCTTCACGCCCGGCTCCGCCACGCTCCGTACCTCGAGCCCGAGGTTGAGGCAGTGGGGAACGAGGCGGAACGCGAGCTCGGTGCCGTGGGTCGTCTGCAGTCCCGGTGCGTAGCCGCCGACGCTCTCGAAGAGCTCGCGACGGACCGCGAAGGTCCCACTGGCGAACGACCCCACCTGGTCGTCGTACGCCGGGCCGAGAGGCATGGGCTCCTCGGTGCGCAACGGCGCACCTTCCGCGTCGACGACGATGCGACCACAACACACGATCCCGCTGGCCGGGTCGGCCCGTTCGGCGCGGAAGAGCTCGAGCCAGCACGGCAGCGCCTGGTCGTCGTCGTCGAGGAACGTGAGCCACCGACCACGGGCGATCTGCGCGCCGGCGTTCCGCGCCGCAGAGAGGCCACCGTTCTGTTGGCGACGAAGACGGATCCGGTCGTCCCGGATCGCCGACACGACGTTCGCCGTATCGTCCGTCGAGCCGTCGTCGACGACGATGAGCTCGAAATCTGTCACCGTCTGCGCCAGGACGCTGGAGATCGCCCGCGGCACGATCGAGCTGCGGTTGTACGTGGGGATCACGACGCTGAACGCGGGCGCACCTGGGGCCGACGCGTGGGCGAGACCCGCGGAACCCTGGTCTTGCATCATCGGCGTGGGCCGTGGCCGGCCGCGCGGGATACCGACGCGAGCGAACGGCGATAGAACGCGACCATGTCGTCGGCCACCTGCCCGATCGTGAAGTCGGCGAGGAAGCGCCGACGAGCGACGTTCACGCGTCGCTCGGTGGCTCCGCGTTCTCGGAACACACGCGCAATCGAGCGCGCGAGGTGCTCCGGCGGCGAGCTCGGGGCCACGAGAACCGCGCTGGCTTCGTTGACGACCTCGCGGATCTGTGGAAGGTCGGTCACGACGATCGGGAGCTCGAGCGCCATCGCCTCCATCACTGACCCCGGCGAGCCTTCGCGGCGCGAGGTCAGCACGAAGACATCGGCCGCGCACAACAGATCAGGGACGTCGTCACGACCCCCGAGGAACGTCACCGAGTGACCGAGGCCGAGCCGATCGACGAGCGCGCGGAGGTCGGTCGTGGCGCCGCCTTCTTGTCCGGCGACGAACAGGTGGATCGCGTCGACGTCGGCCGCCAACGACGGCATCGCTTCGAGGACGACATCGAGGCCCTTCGCGTGCTCCTGGCGTGCTACCGCCAGCAGGACGCGCGCGTCCGGCGCGAGACCCAGTTGCTCTCGTGCCGTGGCCCGACGCTGCGGTGTCCGAGCGCCGAGCGAGTCCGGATCTCGGCCGCGCGGTACCACGTCGATGCGGTTTCGCGGATAGCGGAGGTTGTGCGCCATGAGGTCCGCGACGTGCGCGGATACCGCGTGCAGCCGTACCGCGAGTCGGGCGGTCAGCGCGTCGACGACCTGCGCACCTCGCAGCTTCCAGCGTCGCAGCGCTGGGTTGCTGCGATGGGCGGGTCCGTAGTGCTCGCTCACGAGGCTCGACACCACGGGTGTCCGCGTGCGGCGCGCGGCGACGCGTCCCGCGAGGTCGCTCTCGAACAAGGTCGTATGGACGAGGTCCGGGCGTCGCCTTCCGAGCAGTGTCGTCAGGCGTCGCATCCGCTCCATCCGTCTGTTGCCATCGACGAAGTGGAGCATGGCACCCGCGCGCTCAAGGTCGGCCTGGAGGCCCGGTCGGTCATGCAGGTAGGCGACTTCGAGGTCGACGCCCCGCGCGGCGTAGTGGGGTGCGAGGGCGAGCAGCGAGCGTTCGGCACCACCGGGCACGAGGCTGTCGATGACGTACAGAAGACGCAAGCCGGGCTCTCAGCGACGCGGGGTGGACGGCTGCTTCGGATCCGCCCATGGGATGACGGTCCGACCGAGTCGCCCACGATAGCCGTCGACCACTCCGCGCAGCTGCAGCAACGAGAACCGGGCTCCGTAGCGCGGACCGTGACCCCAGGACGCGACCGTGCGAACGAGCGACTTTGCAGTCTCGCGCCGGGCGAGGTCCGGTCGGTCGAACATCTGGCGCATCGCGTAGACGTAGTTGCGGGTGACGTAGTAGCGCCGCCAGATCGCGTCGTAGGGCTGGCGCGGCAACTTGGCGCGGTGCACCGTCACGCCAACCCGATTCGCGATCTCGCGGTTGCGGTACATGAGCTCGCCGTCGACCATCAGGCGATATCCGGCCTTCGCCACGAGCAGGCACCAGATCGGGTCGTAATGCCCGAAGAAGAACTCGGGGTCCGGCGTCCCGATCTCCTCGAGCACTCGTCGGCAGACCGTCAGCTGCTGACCACCACCGACGATGTCGACGGGGACGTCGCCTGTCAGCTCATCGTCGCGCAGCCGGCGCTGCTCCCCCGTCGTCCAGTCCCAGCGACTCCCGACCGCGGCCACGACGCCGAGCCGGCCGTCGTCGTTCCGCTCGATGAGGGCACGGAGACGCTCGACCGTGTCGGGTGTGAGTGGCGGATCGTCGTCGTCGACGGAGTGGATCCACTCGCATCCCCGGTCGAGGAGAAGACGCATCCCGAACGCGACGCCACCGGCTGAGCCCAGGTTCTCGCCGGTGGCGCAGTACTCGAGGCGGGCATCCCCGAATTCGCGAATGACGGAGGTCGTCTCCTCGTTGTCGCCGTTGTCGATCACGACGACGAGCTCGGGAGGAACGGTCTGTGCGATGAGCGCGCGGATCGTCTCCCGAAGCTGGGTCGGGCGATTGAAGGTCAGGATGAACGATCCGAAGCGGGGCGCGCTGGCTTCAGGCATTCCTGGCATCAGATCCAAGCACTCGCGGCTCCTGGCAGGTGATCCGTCAATGGTGCCCGCCGAGTCATCGCCGTCGCGGCGCACCGCCGCATACGTTCGCGCGGGTCCCGAGGGTAGCCAATCGCGCGCTCCGCGGGACGCTCAGCACAAGTCCTCACCGGTGCTTCGTCCGATTGACCAGCCGCTTGAGCGGGTCTCGGACGGTCCGCATGGCCACTCCCAACATGGGGAGGGGGTCGTCGAAAGCGAAGCTCGAGGTGGCTTCGTATCCGACGATGGAACGCAGCCACCGATGGACCGGGATGTCATCCTCGCGAGCGGCGACGACGTCCTTCCAGGGTTTGCACCAGCGGGCGCCGATGAGCACCGGGCCAATCGGAGGTCGAGGGGTGCCCGTGAGGTCGGCGTAGACGAGCGCGGGGATGTTGACACCTGCCACGGCCCCCAGGTGGTGCCAGAGGTTGAAGCGCGGGTTGATCTCGAGCAACCAGAGGCGCCCCTCCGGATCGCGCTTGAAATCCGCCTTGGCCACACCCGTGAGACCGAGGGCATGTGTGACCTTCCGCCCGAGCTCCTTCACGTCGGTCTCGTCGGTGATCGTCACCGCCGTCGACTCGCCGAACATGCGGGGCAGCGTCCTGATCTTCCGGCCCGTGAACTCGGCCACGATCTGGCGTCGATCGTCGATGTAGACGTGATAACTCTCCACATGCGTCTCCCCACCGGGGATGAGCTCCTGGACCATCACGGTGGCACCGCGCGCCTCGAGACTGCCCCAGAGCTCCGCGAGCCCGCCGGCGTCGGGTACCTCGAGGGCCTTGGCTGCGCCGGCGACCGACCTCCAGAGTTCGTCCATGTGCCGGCATGGCTTCACGACGACCGGGAACCGAAGTGCCCGCAGATCGAGGTCGGAGACGCCGGGAGCCAGCACCTCAGCGCGCGGCACCGGAAGGTCGTGAGTCCGCGCCACCGCTCCGAGGCGGGCCTTGTCGATGAGAACCTCGACGAGATCGGCGCTCGGAACCACGAACCGAAAGCCTTCCTGCAACCGTTCTCGGTGCCGCGAGATCATGAGAAGTTCGGGATCCCCTTGGTAGAAGAGAACCGGCGGCAACTTCTGCCGCCCAGCCCAGGCCGAGAGTCGCTCGACAAGGAGTTCCTGCTCGCTCCACGGATCGATGACCCAGTCGATCGCGTCTCGGCGAAACCGGGAGAAGCGGGGAGGCTTCCATCGCTGGGTGACGACAGCGCCGCGGATCCCGGCCAGAAAGAGTGGGCGGACGAGATCCATGTCACCGATCACGCAGGCCTGTGTTCCCTCGGCTCCGCGGCGGGCGCCTGACCTAGCCACTCCTGCCTGCCAACTCCAACGCCTTGTGCTTGACGAAACGCCGAGCCTGGTAGCCGACGACGCGCGGCCGCCGGCGCTTCCATCCGTAGATCGCCTCGGCCACGGCGACGTCACTCGTGCGAGTCGGCACCGGGACGGGACAGGTCGCATCGGCTCGGAGCACGACCAGCGGATCCGGGCCGTCCGGATAGTCGACGAACCAGCGAGCCTCGCGCTTCAGATGGGCGTCGGATCCGAACGCGACCGCCTTACCGTGGCGCGCGCAGAGCTCGATCGCCTCGCGATTCTCCTCGCGGTTGCAACGCGAGTTGAACACCTCGATCACGTCGGCGCCCGCGGCCAGCTCCTCGATCTCCTTGTGGCTCCGGTATGGGTGAGGCAGCCAGACCATGGCCCCGTACTCGCGAGCGAGGACTCGGAGCGAGCGCCACGTCTTCAGATCGGACACCGGAGGGACCTCCTCCGAGGGGAACACCACGATCACGTCGCCGAGATCGGTACGAATCTCCGCGGCGACGGGCACGATCAGGGGCAGCCCCTGCCTCCCCACGATCGACCGTGCCTCGAGGCTCCCGGCGAAGGAGTCGTGGTCGGTGATCATTGCCAGGTCGACAGCGTTGGCCCGCAGCACCCGGAGCAAGACAGGTACCCGGAGTCGGCTGTCCCAGGAATGACGCGTGTGGATGTGGGTGATCGCTCGCATCTACTCGTTGCTCAAGCGCTCCCCGTGGAGCGTCTCAGGACGCCGGGTGGGTTCCGCCGCCGGCGAACGCCGGACGCGCCGGTGGCGCCGCCGGAGCGACCGGGCGGCGCGGGTCCGCCCACGGTCGAGGCGGCCAGGGACGCCTCGTCTCGAGAGCATGGCGGCGAGCAACGTGCGCTCGCCGTTCGCCCATCGTCGTTTGTATTCCTGCCCCCCGCGCATGAAGTCGACCTCGGTAATCCCTCGCTGCAACGCGTCCGCGATGGCGCGATGGTTCACGAGCTGACCGGGGCTGAACTCGCCGTAGTCGGGGTCGAACGCGCCCTTGAGCATGTAGAGCCGCGAGCGGTACTCCAGATCGAGCTCGACGGCGATCGGGCGCCCGTCGGCGCTGAGGGTCAGGAGCCGGGTGCGGCCGACGATGTCCAGGGCACGGATGGCATCGAGGAGGAAGCGCTCCGACGCGGGGTCGGCCAGCAAACCCTGGAGGCGATCGGTCTCCCCCGCCCACCGCCGACGGTGGACCTCGAGGAACGCGTCGAGGCCGGCCTCCAGACGCCCGTGGGTGTGGTGCTCGAAGACCACCTCTCGATGTCGCTCCTCGAGCCGCCGGAGACGCTGGCCGATCTTGTGCCGCTTCGCCGCCTTGCGCAGGTCGAACCCGGCGGTTGCGTCCGTGTACGGGCACGAACCGTCGAGCGGCACCTCCGAGTAGCCGATCCCCGGAACGCCGCGAAGGCTGCGGCGCAGGAACTCGACGAAATGACTGTCGGCCACCAGTCGCGAGAAGACCACCGGGTGTCCCCGGCTCGTGGCGACCTCCTCGAGGTGGCCAAGCAGCAACGCCACCGCCTCCTCCTCGCGCCGCACCAGGACGATGCCTCCATAGTCACCCGCGTCGTGGCTCACCGACTCGAAGAAGGTGCCGACCACGGGGCCCACGCCCACGCGCGAACGCATCAACGGGGCAGTCGCCACGAGATCGTCGCGCTCCCACATGGTGATGACGTGCAACTGCGCCGCGGCCCCGAAATGCTCCCACCACGTCCGCAACCACTCCCACGTCAGGAACACGTTGGCATCGACGCTCGCGTCGCACGCCGCGTTCCACGGCGCGCGCAATCGATCGAACTCCGCGACATCGCTCACGACGCGCAGCTCGAGCGGGGTACTCATGTGTTCACCGCCCTAACCGCGAAGCACCCGACGGCGAAAGCCGGAGCCGCCGTTGCAGCGACCGGGCGATACGAAGCCGCTGGCGGTCGGATCGCCCCGCCAGTCCAGCACGCGTGAGTGTCGCGGCAACCAAGGTCCGCTCACCGTTGGCCCACCCTCGCTTGTACTCCTGTCCGCCGCGCATGAAGTCGTACTCGGTGACACCGCGCTGCATTGCGTCTTCGATCGCCCGTTTGCGCAGCAGCCAGCCCGGGCTGAACTCGGCGAACTCCGGGTCGAACGCGACCTTGAGCATGTAGAGGCGTGCGCGGTACTCCAGGTCGAGCTCGACCGCGATCGGGCGCCCGTCGGCGGTCAACGTCAGGAGTCGTGCACGACCGATCTGGTCAAGGGCTCGGATCGCGTCGAGGAGGAACTGCTCCGACGCCGGATCTGCCAGAAGCCCCCGGAGGCGATCGGTCTCCCCCGCCCACCGCCGACGGTGGACCTCGAGGAACGCATCGAGACCGGCCTCCAGGCACTCGTGGGTGCGGTGCTCGAAGACCACGTCGGGGTGGCGCTCCTCGAGTCGCCGGAGCCGCTGCGTGACCCGGTGCTTCTTCGTCAGCTTCTCGAACTCGAAGCCGGCGGTGAAGTCGATGAACGGACATGCACCGTCGAGCGGCACCTCCGTGCAAGCGAGCGTCGGCACCGAGGCCAGTCGCCGTCGCAGGTGCTCGACGAACCGGCTGTCGGCCACGAGCCGCGAGAGCAGCACCGGGCTACGCCGACTCGTCGCCACGTCCTCAAAGTGCGCGAGCAGCAATGCCACTGCTTCCTCCTCGCGCCGCACCAGGACGACGCCGCCATAGTCGCCGGCGTCGTGGCACACCGACTGAAACAGCGTGCCCTCCACCGGCCCCACGCCGACCCGCGAACGCATCAATGGCGCCGCCGCCACGAGCTCATCGCGCTCCCACAGCGTCACCACGTGCAACTGCGCCGCGGCCCCGAAATGCTCCCACCACGTCCGCAACCACTCCCACGTCAGGAACACGTTGGCATCGACGCTCGCGTCGCACGCCGCGTTCCACGGCGCGCGCAATCGATCGAACTCCGCGACATCGCTCACGACGCGCAGCTCGAGCGGGGTACTCATGTGTTCACCGCCCTAACCGCGAAGCACCCGACGGCGAAAGCCGGAGCCGCCGTTGCAGCGACCGGACGACGCGGAGCCTCTGGCGGTCCCGGCGACCAGCCGGCCCGGCGCGCGTGAGCGTCGCCGCGACCAAGGTCCGCTCACCGTTGGCCCACCGCCGCTTGTACTCCTGTCCGCCGCGCATGAAGTCGTACTCGGTGACATCGCGCTGCAATGCGTCTTCGATCGCCCGCTTCCGCAGCAGCCAGCCGGGACCGTACTCGGCGAACTCAGGATCGAACGCGACCTTGAGGTTGTAGAGGCGCGCGCGGTACTCGAGGTCGAGCTCGACCGCGATCGGACGCTGCCCGGCATTGAGGCTGAGGAGCCGTACCCGGCCGATGCAATCGAGGTTCCGGATGGCATCGAGGAGGAAGCGCTCCGACGCCGCATCGGCGAGCATGCCGCGGAGACGCTCGGTCTTTCCGGCCCAGCGTCGTCGGTGGACGTCAAGGAATGCCTCGAAACCGGCGTCCAGACGCGCACCGGTGTGATGCTCGAAGCACAAGTCGCGATGTCGCTCCTCGAGGCGCCGGAGAAGCCGCGGGATATCCCGCTTCTTCGTCAGCTTCTCGAACTCGAAGCCGGCGGTGAAGTCGATGAACGGACATGCACCGTCGAGCGGCACCTCCGTGCAAGCGAGCGTCGGCACCGAGGCCAGTCGCCGTCGCAGGTGCTCGACGAACCGGCTGTCGGCCACGAGCCGCGAGAGCAGCACCGGGCTACGCCGACTCGTCGCCACGTCCTCAAAGTGCGCGAGCAGCAATGCCACTGCTTCCTCCTCGCGCCGCACCAGGACGACGCCGCCATAGTCGCCGGCGTCGTGGCACACCGACTGAAACAGCGTGCCCTCCACCGGCCCCACGCCGACCCGCGAACGCATCAATGGCGCCGCCGCCACGAGCTCATCGCGCTCCCACAGCGTCACCACGTGCAACTGCGCCGCGGCCCCGAAATGCTCCCACCACGTCCGCAACCACTCCCACGTCAGGAACACGTTGGCATCGACGCTCGCGTCGGCCGCCGCGTTCCACGGCGCGCGCAATCGATCGAACTCCACGACATCGCTCACGACACGCAACTCGAGCCGGTTCACCGGTCGGAGCCTCTCACGTCGTCGGAGCGGGCTCCCCCGGCCGCAGGACTGGCGGTGCCCCATTCGAGGTCGCTGTCGCCCGCGGTGAGGAGCCAGCTCCGTCGCCTCGACAGCGCGGATCGCAACTGCTCATCGCCATCGGAGAAGCGGACCATGAACCGGATGGGCGGGTCGGGACCGCGCTGGAACCGCCGGAACGCCATGGAGCGCAAGAGTCGGTCAGCCGACTCGTTGAGGGTCTTGCAGACTACGGCCACTG
Organism: Acidimicrobiia bacterium; assembly: GCA_040881685.1. Taxonomy (NCBI): domain Bacteria; kingdom Bacillati; phylum Actinomycetota; class Acidimicrobiia; species Acidimicrobiia bacterium. Next base: position 48,113 of record JBBECS010000054.1, read on the forward strand.
CCCCCTTCGCCCTGGCGTGGTCCGCGACTCGCGTGAAGAGCGGGACGACCCAGCCCGGCGCCACCAGATAGTCCACGATGAGCGCCACCCGCTCGTCACTCCACGCCGTGAAGCGAACCACGGCGTATCCGACCACCCGCCCACGCCGGACGAGGTAGAAGCGATGGTGCCGGGTCCGGTCGGGTCGCTGGTCCCATCGCCAGCGCAGCGTCGGGGCGTCGCGCACCGCGAGGACCTGATAACGAGGCGCGACTACCTCCCACAGATCGTCGGCTCGCTCGTCGAAACGCTCGATCGACTCGAGCCGCGCGGCCGCCAGCCGGGTAAGGGAACCGTGCACGGCACCGACGGCCGCGAGGGCGGGTGTCGCAACCGCAGCCGCCGGCCGGCGCCAGCGCTCCGGGACGGGGCTGACCGACAGGGCACGGCGCGCGACAAGCGGACGCACGTAGACGGGAACGATGCCGAGGTCGGTCCATCCCCCTCGCAGATACGCTCGATACCCCTTCTCGGAAATGTTCAGGCCGCCCACGATGTGGTTCACGTCGAGCTGGGCCTCGACCAGCGCGGGACCGACGCCGCGCAGCCGCCACGCGGGATCGACCATCAGGTCGATGGCCCAGGCCGCGCGACACGTGCGATCGCCGACTTTGAGCTCGAACGGGATCTCGGCCTGTTGGCCGACCACGGCGCCGTCGCGGCGACAGATCCAGAGGCCCGGGCCGTCAGGCAAGCGACAGGGGTTCCGGTCGAACAGCCAGGTGGACCGGTCGGGGTCGATCTGGCGTGACCCCGGTCCGAACATCCGCAGCTGGAAGTCGCGCAGCGCGTCCCGATCGTTGTCGACATAGCGAGTGATGCCCGCGCGGGCGCGCGTGGCAAAGCTCATGACGCTCCCGAAGAGACTTCGACGTGCTCGACGAGGAGCGCGTCGCGCAGCCCGCGTTCCGCGGCGTGGCGCTTCGCCACGATGTCACGGAAGACCCGCTCGACCTGTTCGATGGTAAGCCCGACGACACGTCCGGCTTCAACCGCGGGGACACGATGCTCCCACGCGTAAAGCATGAGGTCCATCTCCGCGTACGGCAGCGCGAAGTAGAACTCCTCCTGGGTCTGGGGCAAGCTGTACGTGTCCGTGGTCGGGGGTTGGTCGCGAATCTCCTCGGGGATGCCGAGGTAGGCCGCCAGTGCGTAGACCTGTGTCTTGTAGAGGTGCGCGATGGGCTTGAGATCGGCGAGCCCGTCGCCACCCCGCACGAAGAACCCCAGCTCGTACTCGAGTCGGTTCGGTGTCCCGAGTACCGCATAGTTGCGTGACTCCGCGTGGAAGTACTCGATGAGCTTACGCGTCCGCTGTTTCATGTTCGTTGCCGCGACGACTTCGAGGTACACGTCGGTCGGCATGCGTCGGGTCGATCGGTCGCCCGAGGGCGACTCCACGGTAAGGGTGAAGTAGCTGACGCGATCGCGGTCGAGCAGTCCCTCGGCGAGCGCGACCTTCTGGCGGTACCCGGCTCCGTAGTCGGAAAACAGACGGCGGATCGCCTCGTCACGCCGCTCGTAGCAACCGAGCGCGGCAAGCGCGGGGCCGATGTCCTCGAGAACGGACGTGATGCCGAAGTGCTCGCAGAGCGCCCGCCCCCGGGCCGTGCTGCCGTCGGCAGTGTCGGCCTCGGGCATCAGGAGGGCGACGACTCGATCGGCGCCGAACGCACGTGCCGCGAGCGCGGCGCACACGGCCGAGTCGACGCCGCCGCTCACGCCGACCGCGACCCCGCGACGGTTCAACGTGCGAGACACGGCCTGCAGCATCGCCGCTTCGATGGCGGACGCCACGCGGGCGCCATCGATGTCGAGAACACTGCGGTCGAACGACGTGCTCATCGGGGAAATCCTCCACCGTCGGGGACCGAGGATCCGGTGTGGGCTTGCCCATCGCGCTGCTCGGCGCGATCCTCGCCGGAATGATCCTCGAGCACGCACAGGTGTGCGTGCTCGAGTCGACGTCGACCATCGCGGGCCCGCTGCCGGAAGCCGTCGAAGAATGCTTGGCCGAGCAACTGCAGCGTGAGAAGCCCGACCAGTGCCATCTCCTCGCGCTCACCTGACATCCGGCCGTCGCTGCGCGTCGCTTTCGCGACCAAGTGCGCGGCTGCCGTCGGGTCCACCAGCCCGAGGCGCGCGATGTTCGCGGGAGACACCAGCGCACGGATGTACTCTGGCATGTCGGGGCCGAAGAGCGCGGTCGTCATCGGCGCGCGATAGGGCATCTTGGGACGTCGCCAGATCTCGGGGGGCAGGGAGCGTGACGCGAGGCGTCTGAGCGTCACCTTGTCCCGGAGCGCCGGCATCTTGAGCCGGGTCGGCAGACCGGAGCAGAACTCGACCACGCCAGGGTCGAGGAACGGATACCGGACCTCCACACCGTGCGCCATCGCGACGCGGTCGCCCTGGTACGAGAGCAGGTACGACGAGAGGAAGCTGTGGATCTCGATCCACTGCGCTCGTGCGAGTGGCGTCAACGCGTTCCAGTCAGCGGGCAGCTCCTTCTCGGCCGCTCGGTTCATCGCGTCGAGGTCGATGCTCCCTCGCAGATCGGGTGAGAGCACGCGCGTCGACCAGCCCGTGTTCCGCCATCGGATCAGGTGAGAGTAGAAGGGATGGTCCGTATCGGTCAGCCCGCGGCCGAAGAATCGCTGCCAGAGCTGGCTGTCCCTCGCTCCGGCCGCGGCCACCTCCGGATGGAGCCGGGCGAGCAACGCGGGGCGCAGCGCCGAGTCGGGCTGCCGGGCCCAGAACCGGCGCACCTTGTCCTCCTTGAAGATGCTGTAGCCCGCCAGCAGCTCGTCGGCGCCTTCGCCGGTCAACACCACTTTCATGCCCGCCGCGCGCACGAGTCCGGACAGCAGGAACAGCGGCACGGGCGCAGTCCGTAGGAGCGGTGCCTCGCAATGCCACACGACGTCCTCCAGCGCGTTCTGGATCTCGGGCGCGCCGCAGACGATCTCGTGGTGTTCCGTGCCGAGCTTCGTGGCCATCCGGCGCTGCTCGGCCGTTTCGTCGAACGCAGGATCGGCGAAGCGCACGGCGAAGGTCTGGAGTGGGCTCCGATCTGCACTCCGCGCGAGGTCGGCGATCACCGACGAGTCCAGACCGCCACTGAGGTACGCGCCTACGGGCACGTCGGCCCGTAGCCGCAGGTCGACGGCATCGGAGAGTTGGTCGCCGAGACGATCTGCGGCTTCGTCGAGTGTGAGGTCGCGAAGCGTCGCGTTCTCGGCGAGATCTGCTGCCCAGTAGCGATGGGATCGTTCCGTCAGGTCGCTGTCGATGGACAGCGCGGTTCCGGGCGGCACCGAGCGGACGCCCGCGAAGACGGTGTGGGGCGGTGTCGTGGACCAGCGCGTGAACACCTCGGCGAGGCCGTTGGCGTCGATCTCGGGTTCGAGGTCGTCGCACGCAAAGAGTGCCTTCACCTCCGACCCGAACAGCACTCGGCGGGCCGACCGCGCGTAGTGAAGGGGCAAGATCCCGAGACGGTCTCGAACGAGCCAGAGGAGCCGGCGGCGGGCGTCCCAGAGCGCGAACGCGAACTGACCATTGAGCATCGTCCAGGCGCGGGGGCCGAAGCGCTCGTAGCAGTGGACGATCACCTCGGAGTCTCCGTCGGTGTAGAAGCGGTGACCGAGGCTTGCCAACTCACGGCGGAGCTCCAGGTAGTTGAAGATCTCGCCGTTGAAGGACAGCCAGATCGTGCGGTCCTCGTTGTGAATCGGCTGAAATCCCCCCGCCAGGTCGATGATGCTCAGCCGCGCGTGCGCCAACCCGACCCGATCGTCGCGATACAGACCGTAGCCATCGGGTCCACGATGCCCGAGCATCGCGATCATCCGGCGAAGGTCCTCCAAGGACACCGGCCCGGATCCTGCCAGGATGCCGGCGATTCCACACATGACGCTCGTGCCCCGTTCCGGCCCTTCTCCCAGGTGTCGGCTCTACGCCTGGGAGAGCGCGGACCTCTTGATCTTGCCAGACTCGGTCTTGGGCAACGACTCGCGGATCTCGACCAGCTTCGGCACTCTGGAGGTTTCCAATCGGTCGCGGCAGTGGAGCCGGACCTGCTGGTCCGTGAGCGTCACCCCATCGCGTGGCACGACCGTCGCTTTGATCGCCATCCCCTCCACGGGGTCCGGGACCCCGACGACGGCGGCCTCGCTCACGGCCTCCAACTCGTAGAGGACGTTCTCGATCTCCTTGGGGCTGATCTTCTCGCCCCGACACATGAACATGTCGTCCGTGCGGCCGACGAAGTAGAGAAGCCCTTCGTCGTCCATCCGGAACTGGTCGCCCGTGTGAAGAACCTTCTCGCCCGAGATCTCACCGTCGCGTAGCCGCTCCGCGGTCTCCTCCGGCTTCCCCCAATACCCGCGCATGACGTTCGCACCGCGGACGACGAGCTCACCGACCTCACCCGGCGGCACGCGATGACCGTACTCGTCGACGATGTACACCTCTGTGTTCGGCATGGCCGTGCCAACCGACGAGATCTTGTCCGTGAGTCGAGCCGGATCCAAGTACGACACACGCGTGCACTCGGTGAGTCCATACATGGAGAAGATGTCGGCCTGGGGAAACAACTCCTGGAGGCGACGAATGTGCGCCGGCGCGATGGGCGCCGCGGCGTTCGTGAGGTATCGAAGGTGGGAGAGATCGAGGTCGTCGAACGGCGCCACTTGGACCATCGCCGCGAACATTGCAGGCACTCCGGGAAAGCCCGTGACTCGGTATTGCGCGACCCGGTGCATCACATCGCGTGGATACGCGAAGGATCGCTCGATGAGCACCGCGTAACCGACTCGCGCTCCCGCGAGCACCTGGAAGAGCCCGTAGCTGAACGCCATTGGCAGTGCGCACACCACGACATCGTCGGGCACGTTGGCGAGGTACGTCGAGATCGCCCACGCGTTGTTGCGCATCGTACGGTGGGTGAGCATCACTCCCTTCGGATCACCCGTGGTTCCCGATGTGTAGATGATGGCGCCGAGATCGGCGTCGATGAGACCAGGAGTCGCCACCGGGCTCGCAGGCGCCTGCATCACCTCCTCGAACGCGAGCCCGAACGGGGCCCCGGCCGGGAGCCCGCCGATCCAGATGGCGGCGCCGACGGTCGGCGCGGCGACCAGCGCGGGGACGATCACTCGGGCGATCCGCGAGTGAACCACCAAACAGCTCACGCCGCACTGGCTCAAGATGTAGGCAAGCTTGTGCGCCTTCATGGTCGGGTTCACCGGCACGAACACACCGCCGGCCTTCAGGATGCCGAACAGAGACACCACCAGCTCAGGCGAGTTCTCGAGCATGACGGCAACCCGGTCGCCGCGGCGTATCCCGGCGCTTTGCAACGCGCAGGCGAGGCGGTCGCTCTCGCGATCGATCGCGGTGAAGCTGTGCACGTACCCGTCGGCGATGAGGGCGGTTGCGCCCGGGCGACGCGCCACGGCCTCAGCGAGAAGGTCGTGGACTAGGATGCGGTTCCCTCCACGTCGGCACGATGACCGGCTCCGTGTACGAGCTGGCGGTCGACGAACGTCGCCAGTCGCTCGACCGAGTCCAGGTTGTCGGCGATGAGATCTTCCTCGTCGATCTCGAGCGCGAAGGTCTCCTCCAAGAAAGCCACGATCTCCATGACGCCGGTCGAGTCGATGACGCCGGACTCGATCAGTGAATCCGCGTCGCCAAATCCGTCGTCGTCCCCGAACAGGAAGCTCTCGACGATGTACGCGTGGATCCGCGCCGCCGTACCGAGCTCGTAACCTCCGTCCGGCGAATTGGTCAACGGTCACGCCTCTCCTCGCGGCACACGTCGGACCGTCCCGCGATGCGCGCCCATCTCGCCGGGAGGACGTTACCACTCCCCGCGGCTGGCCTTCGACGCTGAACGCGCTGCGTGAGCACCGAGGGCGCGCCTAATGTGGCAGACGCGCTCGCCAGACCGAACCGAGGGCAAGGAGGAGGCTGGATGCCCGGACCGAAGTCGAGACTCGAGCGCATGGCCAGGGTGCTGAACCGGGCGGCGATCGTGCTCCTGGTGCTCTTCGTCGGTGCCGCCATCGGTGCTGTGCAGTACGTCGACACCGAGTTCGAAGGCAACGTGAGCGTCTTCCGGTACCTGCTGACCATCGCCACGGCGGCTCCACTGCTCGTCGCCGCAATCGTCGCGTGGGTCGGGAGCGTCATCGTTCGAGCCCTCGGCCGCGTGCGGGGAAGCCTCCTCGACGCGCTGCTGCGCGACGAGGAGGACCCACCAGAGCAGCTGGCGCCTGGCTCCGACCTGACCCCGATCGGCCGCTAGCGCCGCAACTCGGCGGCCACCGGTCGCGGAGGCTCGACGGGCTCCCCGAGGTCGATTTCTTGTGGCCCGCGGCAGATCCTTCAGACGTGGCCCGCGTCTGGGTGTACGCGACGTGGCGTCGCCGCGTTCCCCGGCGCGAACTCTCGAGCGGCGCAGCGCGCGCCCGCCGGTCGCGGGAGTGGTCGCGTGGGCGGGAATCTGCGATTGTACAATCACAGGTTCTTCCCCCCTTAGGAGGTTCGGTGGCCGAGCGCAGCGGTCCGATCGGGCTGGCCTCGGTCGTGCCGACGCCGGTCGAGCCACTCGACGGGCCCAGGGTGAACGCGGCTCCCGACAGCGCTGGGAGCTCCCGGGTCGTGAGGCTCGGGGCGCAGCTCTCTGCTGATATCGCTGTCACCGAATCTGGGATCGCGCTCATCTACCGTGCGCTCGACCGGCTCGTCGACGAGCTCGGCCTCGAGGACGCCGCGCTCGTCGTCGATGACGCCGAACTCGGGCGGCAGGTGTTTCGCGCCGGGCGCCGCGGGCTGCGGGAAGACGAGATGCGCCTCATCGACCTGCCGTCCGGGCTCTACACCTCGCCGCCCATGCCGGACACGAGCTTCGACGCCTCGCTGCTCGCGAGCCTCTCGCTCGTCGCCCTGCGCCTCGACTTGCAGCGCCACGACTCGGCCCACGACCCGCTGACCGGGCTGTACACGCGGGGAACGTTCACTCGCCTGCTCAACACCGCGATCGCGCGGAGCCGCCGGCTTGGATGGCGGTTCGCGCTGGTGCTCGTCGATCTCGACGATCTGAAGTCGGTGAACGACAAGTATGGACATCCGGCCGGTGACGCGGCCTTGCGCGCCCTCGCCCAGTACCTGCGAACGGCACTCCGGCTCAGCGACGACGCCGCCCGCATTGGGGGAGACGAGTTCGCCTTGATCCTTCCCGAGACGGATGCCGAGCAGGTCGCGCGGCTCTTCGAACGGATCGACACCGATGACGATCAACCGGTACCGCGATTCTCCTACGGCGCGGCGATCTGCCCGACCGATGCCACCGACTCGGATGAGCTCCTCGCGCTCGCGGACCAGCGCCTGTACGACGCGAAGCGACGGCGGGCATGACGATCGACGAGCTCGAGCTCGAGCTGCGGCGGCTCGACGGTGTCCACGCCGCGGGCTTCGCGGAGCAGGACGATGTGCTGTGCGTCCAGGTCTGCGTGGACGCGGACGTCGACGATGCGCTCGTCGCGAAGGCCACTCGGATCGCGGCCCGCCATGCGGAGGGGCTCGTGGCCGTAGAGCTCGTCCGAGCAAGGCCACCCACGCCGCAGGAAGCGCCGGGCAACGGCGGATCGGGCTCGGACGGGTCGGCGGCCAGTACCGGTGCGGAGGTCGTCGTCGTGCGGCCCGACCCCCGGCTCGAGCTGCTCGCGATGCTCGTCTTCCCGGAGACGAACGAGCTCGAGGTGCACATCGCGTTCGACGGGCGTCGGATCATCGGCCGGTCCGACGCCGACCGCGAAGTCGCGGGTGCCGTCGACGCGACACTCGAGGCTGTTGGCGAGTTGATTCCTGAGTTGGCGTTCACGCGCAACTGGGCGCGGCCGCTCGGCACCGCCCCCGACGAGGCATCGGTCATCGTCGTGGGGCTTGGCGACCCCGAGTCCGGTCAGATGCGCTACGGCATCGCGCGGGCCGAACGCATCCCGGAAGCAGCTGCGAAGGCGACGCTCCACGCGCTGAACCGAACGATCGCGCGCGAGCTGCGCTGACGGGTGGTGATCAAGTGACAGCGGTCGCAGGCGATCCGGACGAATGTGCGTCCGATCCCGGTCTTCGCGTCCACCTCGACGAGACTGCTCCGGCCCGAGCGCAGCGTAGACGGCAAGCAATGCCATGACAGACGTGCGAAAGCGCGAGTAAGAGTCGGCCGGAACATTACGCCGGCCATTGAGGGCTGGCGTTGTCTTTGCAGATCCCACTCTTCACACTCGCGTCGCTATGCTCTCGCCAACGCGTTCCCCCACGACGAAGTCGGCTATCGACCACCTCGAAAACCCCGGAGTCGAGTTATGAGATTCGTCGTCACCGGCACAGGCCGCAGCGGAACTGGTTACGCATCGACCGTGTTCACGACCGCCGGCATTCGATGTGGCCATGAGGAGTGGTTCAACTACCGTGCGGGCGTACGGGACCTTCAAGCCATGCCGAGGAACCGCCGAGTTTCGAGGCTCGCGAGCCCCGCATTGCGTGTCCGCGAAGAAGTCCGGCGCCGACGGTTACCCATCGCCGGAGACGCTTCTTGGATGGCGGTCCCACGCCTACCAGGCTTCCGAGGCACGGTGTTCCTTCAGCTTCGTCACCCCCTCAAGGTCATCCAAAGCCTGGTGGACATGCGCTTCTTCACCGATGCTGCGCGTTACGTCCCGTACCGACGCTTCGCCGCCATGTACTTCGACATCCTTGGCGACGATCTCCTCGATGCCATGCGGTGGTGGGTCGAGTGGAACGCCGCCGCCGCCTCGTACGCCGACCTCACCTATCAGGTCGAGCGCATCGACGCAGAGCTCTTCAGCTCCATGCTGGAGATGGTCGGCGTCGTGGACTCGCACGACGCCCAACGCCGGGCCGAGCAAGCCATCGCCCACGTGACCCGAGACATCAACGCCGCGACGCGAAAATCAACGGAATCTCGTCCACCTCTGTCGTGGGAGGACCTGCCAGCAGGAGATGCACGGGAGAGACTGGCGGAGGCAGCTCGCTCGTTCGGGTACACGCCGGACGATCCCGACGTCTCCAGGTAGGTATGAACACGGACGGCATCGGCGGGTCCGCGACCCGAATGTGAGCCCACGACTCCCGCGGCTGCGTCGCTCGATGTCGTATCACGCGCCCGCCCGTCGCCGGACCGCCCCGGTCGCCGTCGATCGAGCCGATCTCGCATCACCAGAGCGCCCGACGATGTAGGTTTCGATTCCTTCGATCGCCGGGTCACGCCGGGATGACACGCCGAGGTGTGCCTCAAGCGCTCGGCGCGCGGGAACAGGGTCGCCGTCCCGCCGGTCGACGATAACTACAACATCGGCCTCGTCGCGCGCGCCGATGATCCGATCCAGTTGCCGCAACGCAGCGTTCTCAGTCCTTCGGCGGGGGAAAACGACCGTGGGACAGCCCGAGTACCACCGGATCTGCGGACCCCGGAAGTTGCTGATCACCACGCAGTCGCTTCTGAGGGAAGCGCTGAGCGCGAGCCCAGCGTGCCGAGTTCGTTCGTGACCGTCTCGCTGGCCGAGGTCATGGACCATGAGGGCGGAGAGGCTTGCGATCGCTATCACGACGAACACAGTTACGGCCTTCTTCCATATACCACGCGGCACGCGGCACGTCAGCTCCGACAGGCCGAATGCACCGGCGATCACGAAATAAGGGACGGCAAGACTGAGATACCTGGACTCACCGTGATTCAACGTCATCGCGAGAAGGAAGACGGTCGCGAACCCGGTCGCGATCGGGACCACGAAGCCCTCCTCCACGCGCTTCTCCCGGACCGACCGGATGGCGCCGAGAACCAGACCGACCACCATGACCGAGAAGAACACGTAACCGAGCAACAGGGACGTCTTCCCCAGACTCGCCGCGCCGAGGTAGCCGGGCAGCTGTCGGGCGAAGTCGGTGAACGATTGAAACGCCTCGAATTCAGCGGTCTGCGGAAGGCTGTAGGCCGCGATGTACGGAGACTCGTCTGATCCGGTCAACCACGGAACGAAGAGGATGGCAGCGGCCGAACCGGCGATGCCGACCGCCAGGAGGGCGATTCGCCTGAGAAGCTGGCGTGTCGTGCGCCATCGGTAGAGCAGGATCGCGGCGCAGCCGACCGCGATCGGGATGGGTGATCCGAATCGGACGTACGTCGCAACGATCGACAGCGGTATCGCCCAGTAGATCCACCGTCGTACACGACCGTCAGCCGTGCCATAGGCCACGACGCACATCACGCCCATGGAGAGCACCGCGCCCGGGACGTCCGGCCACAAGTACGTGCTGGAACGGAGATACCCCGGGCACAGGGCGAGGAGCACTGCGGCGAGCAGTGCCACCCGTTCACCCGCCAGCTGACGCGCGAGCAGCCAGGTGACGACAATGCCTGCGGCACCGAACGCCAGCACGACGACGTGCATTGACAGTTCGCTGTCTCCCACCACGACGCCCGCCGTGAGGGCGGCGGGGAACCCGGGTGCACGGAGATCGTGCCAGAAGCGATCTGGGCTCGTGCCGTCGACCATGTCGCGCGCGCGCTGCGCGTACACGGACTCATCGGTTCCCAATGGCGGTTCGCTCGAGACCCACGCGATGCCGATCGCGAGGAATCCGACGACGAGTGCCGCCAGGATCACCGCGGGGTAAGCGGCAATGCGTGCAAACGAGCGGTCGCCCCCGGCTTGCTCCGATGTTGCGTCTCGAACTGCGACGCTCATCGGCACCATCGAATCATGAACGGCACCAACAGTCTCTACGACAACGAGAGTCTCGCCACGGGGGCCTCGGGCTCTGATTTCTCGCTAGTAGGCCAGATAGGCCCTGATCGTGCGGGCGATCCGGACGATGTCCTCTTCGCGGAGCTCGTAGTAGAAGGGCAGACGCAGCAACCGAGAACTCATGGCTTCGGTGACCGGCAAGCTTGGCGTAGCACAACCCAACTTCTTGGCCATCGGAGAAGTGTGCAGGGGAACGTAGTGGAAGACGGCATGAATGTTCCGCTCGGCCAAATAGTTCATGAGCCCGTCACGGATCTCTTCGTCGGGTAGCAGGACGAAGAAGATGTGTGAGTTGCTCTCACAGTGTGCGGGATGCTTCGGGAGACTCAGGAGACCAGCGCGTTCGAGCGGCGACATGTGCTCCACATACCAGTTGTAGATCTTTCCGCGAAGCGCCAGTAGAGAATCCATGACTTCGAGCTGCGCGTAGAGAAACGCACAGAGGATCTCGCTTTGCGCAAAGGAGGAACCAACGTCGACCCACGTGTACTTGTCGGCCTGGCCGCGGAAGTACTGCTGACGATTCGTGCCCTTGTCGCGCAGGATCTCGGCCCGTTCCACCAGCGCCGGATCGTTGATGCACAGAGCGCCGCCCTCACCACTCACGTAGTTCTTGGTCTCGTGGAAGCTGAAGCAACCGAGATCCCCGATCGATCCGAGGGCCCGACCCCGGTACCGGGCGTTGACCGCTTGCGCTGCATCTTCGATGATCCGCAAACCGTGATCGTCGGCGAGCCGACAAAGGTCGTTCATCTCGGCTCCGACACCGGCATAGTGGATCGGGAGGATCGCCCGGGTACGAGGTGTGATCGCGCGCTCGACCTCCTCCTCGTCGATGTTGAGCGTGTCAGGTCGGATGTCGACGAAGACCGGGCGACCACCTGCTCTCACCACTGCGGACGCAGTCGAGACGAAGGTGAACCCCGGCATGATCACCTCGTCGCCGGGCTCGAGCTCGCACAGCATGGCCGCCATCTCGAGTGCGGCGGTGCACGAAGTGACCATCAAGACCCTGCGGATGCCGAATCGCTCCTCGAGAAGCCGACTGCACTCACGCGTGAAGGCACCGTCGGCTGCGATTCTCTCGTACGTCACGGTCTTGGCGATGTGATAAAGCTCCCGGCCGGCGATGAACGGCTTGTTGAACGGGATGACCGCGTCACCCGCCTCGGGCGTCGGAACCGGCCGGATCGGCACGTCCCCCCAGGGGCTCTGCTCAGGACCGAGCCCAGGAGGCACAGCAGCGTCGAGGGTCGTCAGGACCGTCGACTCCGCCGCCGTCGCTGCGCGCTCAGATTCGCGGTCGAATTCGCGTTGCATCGCGTCCATGGAAGCCTCTTCTTACGCTCCGAGATACGCGGGGGTCACGGCACCGGGAGGCGGTCGGCCGGCACTGCCTCAGGATCTCGCTGCAGGTTCAAGGTCGTCCGGACAACGTATAGCGGCCGGTTCTTCGTCTGGTCGAAGGTCTTGCCAACGTAGATCCCGGTCACACCGATGCACACGAGGATGACGCCCGTCGTGGCGAGGTTGAGCACGACGACAGAGGTCCAACCCTCCGCAAAGCCGTCGATGAGGTAGGCGACGACGAGGCCGAGGATGGCAACGATCGACAGCCCGACGAAAGTGAAGCCACCGATGATCGTGAGCCGCAAGAGTCGCTGGGACTGTGACGTGATGCCGATGATCGCCTCGTGCACGAGCTTCGCGAAGGTGTAGGAGCTTCGCCCTTCCGGGCGCTCGTAGTGCTCGATCTCGATGCTCGTGCTCTCGAATCCCAGCCATCGCAGCAAGCCCAGATAGTGCCGGTAGTAGTCGTTCATCCGGAGAAACGCGTCGACCACTGGGCGTGTGAGGAGGGAGTAGTTGCCGATGACACTGTCGCTGCGCACGGTCGGCTCGTTCACGAGGAAGTTGAGGATCCGGTGGAACGCGCGGCCGAAGACGTTGCGCTTCCCGCCGTGAGCTCGTCGGTTCTTGCGGGTGAACACGACGTCGTAGCCCTCGAGGGCCTTCTCGTACAGAACCGGGATGTACTTCGGATGATCCTGGAGGTCGCAGTCGAGGACGATCACATATCGGCCGTTCGCGGCGTCGAGCCCGGCGGTCAGCGCGTAGTGCTGGCCGAAGTTCCGACTCAGCTGGATCCCCTTGACTCGGGAATCCCGCTTGCAGTGCTTCTCGATCTCGCGCCAGGAACCATCCGGGCTCCCGTCGTCGACGAGGATGATCTCGAAGTCTTCGGTCACCCCCGCCGCATAGAGTGCGATCTGCTCGACGAGCGCGTGGACGAGCGTCTCGCCCTGGTACACCGGGCTGACGATCGAGAGCTCGATCGAGCTTGTGGAAACGGTACCCGTGCCCACGCCGGCCTCCCTGCCTTGTGCATGTGTCCCGATGCTGACACAGCAATCTCACTCAGCGCAAGTTGATGAGCCGCCGTAACCACGCTGCGTGACAAGAAACCGTCGTCAATGGCCCGTCAAGCGCGAGGAAGACCAACAACAGCGGTCGAGCCAAAGGCCCGTCACCAGCGGGCGTCGTCGGCTCTCCTGCTCGGTCTTGAGACGAGCGTCGTAGTGTAGGGCACCGACCGTTGTACTCGTGCTCGAGGCGAAGGTCCCATGCTCAAGCCGAAATGCGCAGGCCCAGACCAGCGCATCATGCTGCCAGTCACCGAGAACATCGCGGGTCGATTGGTGCGACTGCCGCTCTCCCCCAGTTCGACGACGCTGATGTCGACCGCGCGCGCGAGGCCGTTACGACGCCCGTGACGAAGTCCGCCTGAGCAAAAAGAGCAAGCGGTGCGGGCGGTGATCACCCAGTCCAACTACATCCCCTGGAAGGGGAGTTTCGACGTCTTCGACCGCGCAGACGTCGTCGTCCTGTACGACGACGTGCAGTACACCCGGCGTGACTGGCGGAACCGCAACAAGATCAAGACTGCCCAGGGACTGAAGTGGGTCACCGTTCCGGTGAGCGTCAAGGGTCGCTACGAGCAGAAGATCAACGAGGTCGAGATCTCCGACCCCGCGTGGGCGAAGAGCCACTGGGGCTCGATCACCGGCGCCTACGCCGAGGCTCCGCACTTCTCCACGTATCGCGACCGCCTGCTCGCCCTCTACGAGCAGGCCTCGAAGTTGACGATGCTCTCGAAGATCAACCACCTCATGCTCACCGAGGTCAGTCGGTGGCTCGGCATCGACACCGCCTTCCACTGGTCGACGGAGTTCGCCGCGGCGGGTGCACCGACCCAAAGGCTCGTCAACCTCTGTCGTGAGCTCGGGGCGACGAGCTACCTCACCGGCCCGGCTGCGAAGTCGTACCTCGAGGTCGACGAGTTCGAACACGCCGGGATCACCGTCGAGTGGATGGACTACTCGCACTACCCGCCGTACCCCCAGCTCCACGGGCAGTTCGAGCCAGCGGTCAGCGTCGTCGACGTGCTACTCAATTGTGGCAACGACGCGCCCAACTTCATCCTCGGGAGGAATCTTGAGCACTGAGGCGACACGACCGATCGTCATCTTCGGAGCGACGAGCCAAGCCCGGCTGGCCGCCCACTTCTTCGCGACCGACAGTCACCGCGAGCCCGTCGCCTTCACCGTCGATGGGGCCTACCTCGACGAACCGGAGTTCAACGGCCTGCCTGTCGTCGCCTTCGAAGAGGTCATCGATCGCTACCCACCCGACGACTACGACATGTTCGTCGCGCTGGGCTACACGGACATGAACCGCCTACGAGCGTCTAAGTACGAGGCGGCAAGGGAGAAGGGCTACCGGCTCCCGAGCTACGTCAGCTCCCGCTGTACCTACCTCAGCCAGTACGAGCCTGGCGACAACTGCCTCATCCTCGAGGACAACACCGTCCAGCCCTACGTCCGCATCGGCAACAACGTGACGCTGTGGAGTGGCAACCACGTGGGCCACGACGTCACGATCGACGACCACGTCTTCCTGACCAGCCACGTGGTCGTGTCCGGCTTCGTCCACATCGAGTCGTACTGCTTCCTCGGCGTCAACGCCACGCTGCGCGACGACATCACGATCGCCGAGGCGACGCTCGTCGGCGCGGGTGCGGTGATCATGTCCGACACCGAACCCGCAGGCGTCTACATGCCACCCCGGACCACGAAGCTCGACAAGGCCAGCTACGAGCTCAAGATCTCTGGCTGAGGTGACCCAACGCTGGCGCAAGTGCGGCTTGGTGTTTTGCCCGGCGGGCGAACGCGACTGGCTCGCGGGCTACGCCGCAGTCCCGTTCATCGACTGGATCGACAGGCACCGCTGCTACGTCTTCTTCTCGAGCCGGGCCGGCGACAACCGCTCCTACACGGGCCGACTCGTGCTCGACATGCGCGAGCCCCGACGACCCGTCGAGATCGACCTCGACCCCGTGATGAGCCCCGGCGACCCCGGGTTCTTCGACGCCGACGGGGCCATGGGCACCGAACTGATCAGGGTCGGTGAGCGCCGCTACCTGTACTACATCGGATGGAACCGGGCTCACGTCGTCGCGTTCCGCAACGCGGTCGGCCTGGCGATCTCCGACGGCGGCGGCTCTTACGCCAAGTACTCCGACGGACCCCTGCTGGACCGCAGCATCAACGACCCGTGCTTCGTGGCGAGCAACTGCGTGCGGCCATGGGAGAACGGCTTTCGCATGTGGTACCTCTCGTGCAAGCGCTGGGTTCGCAGACCAGACGGGACGTACCAACACCACTACAACATCGCCGTTGCAGATTCCCCTGACGGGATCGCGTGGTCGCCCACGGGCCGGACCGCGATCGACTTCGAGCACGACGGCGAGTACGCCATCAGCGTGCCGAGGGTCCTCGAGCGCGATGGCGCGTATTCCATGTGGTACTCGTACCGAGCCGGACCGTTCGGCGACACGTACCGCATCGGCTACGCAGAGTCGACCGACGGCGAGAAGTGGATTCGCCAGGACCGCGAAGTCGACCTACCGCCGAGCACCGACGGTTGGGATTCCGAGATGGTCTGCTACCCCTATGTCTTTCCCTATGAGGGCCGACTCTGGCTGCTCTACAATGGCAACGGGTATGGCGCCACGGGGTTCGGCTTGGCCGTGCTCGACGACTGACCATCAGCCGCGAGGGTCGCTCGTGGTTGCCCCTGACGACTTGCTCGTCGCGTGGAGGTCAGCGGCATCGATCCACGTACTCGTACATCCTCTGAGGGTAGGTGCCACCTCGTGTCCGAGTTAGCCAGATTGCGGGCGGCAGGGTGGACCGTGCCTGCCGGCGACTCAACGGGAGTCCGACGGGTGGGAGAGTGCGCTGTCTCGTACCCGAGCGAGGGTCTCGCCGCACTTGGCCTTGACGGTGGCCAAGGCCTCTGGTTCGACCACCGAGCCGACCAGGTGGCTGAGGTGCTGAGACGCCGACGGGTCGGGGCGATCTGGGACGTCGGGGCGGGTGCTGGTTCGATGTGTCGCAGACTTGCCGCCCGAGGCATCGAGGTGGTCGCCGTGGAACCACTGCCACTTGGTGCAAAGGCCATCGCGGCGCAAGGCATCGAGGTGTTCGGCGGCACGCTCGAGCAGCTCACGTTGCCCGACGGCTCACTTGGGGCAGTCGGGCTCTTCGACGTCATCGAGCACGTCGCAGACTCGCGCCCGCTGCTCGACGAGGTCCACCGTGTCCTTGCTCCGGGGGGAGTGCTGGTCGTGACTGTTCCAGCCTTCAACTGGCTGTGGAGTGACGAGGACACTGTGGGCGGACATCATCGTCGGTACCGGCGAGGGAACCTCGATGCCGACGTTGGCGCGCGCGGTTTCGTACGTAGAGACACGAGATACATCTTCGCAGCGCTCGTTCCGGTTGCTGCGGTGTTGCGCGCACTGCCGTACCGCCTCGGCCGACGACGATCGACGACTGAGATGCTGTCTTTGGTCCCCAATCAGCTCGCTCCGTCGCCCGGTGTCGACCGGTTTGCGCGAGCCGTCCTAGCGACCGAGCGGTGGATTGCCTCTCTCGTGCCACTTCCGTTCGGGCTCAGCGTGCTCGGTGTGTATGAGCGACGGGCTGATGAGTAGTCGCCAGGAACGGTCGGAGTTGGCTGGAGCGCCGGCGGCTCCTACAGCCGTTCTGCCTTCACTTCTCCTGCGTGCTCGCAAGCCGCTGCGCCAACCGGCCGCCGTTCAGCCCGAGGGGACGAAGCGGGCCAGACCGAGCCCATCGCGGCCGTAGCTGTTGCCGCAGTAGAGCATCCACAGGTCCTCACCCCGCTCGAACACGTGCGGGTAGCACTGCTCCGCCGCATCCCACTCTTGTCGCGGTCCCAGACAGAAGAGGTCATCGCATCGCGTCCAGGCCGCACCGTCAAACGACACGGCGTACCCGATCCGGTAGCGGTCGCCCCGCGTGCAGTACCACATGTGGTACGCGCCGCTTCGCACGATGACCGATGGTCGAGAGATGCTGTGTTCCCCCAACTCCTGCGCATCGATGCACACGATGTCATCGCGAACCCACCGCAGGCCGTCGTCCGAGGTTGCCAGCTTGATCACATAGCGGTGCTTCGGTTCGTCTGCGCTGTGGCCCCAACCTCGGAACGTCGTGTACCACATCAGCCAGCGGTCGGCTTCTGCTCGAACGAAGCACGAACCCATCGAGAGGTAGTCCGCGTCGGTCCGCTCGAGGATCGGCGCCCGCGAGACTCGCTCGAACCGTCCCGCCTCACCGAGCCGGGCGAGCCCGATGTGGTTCTGGAAGGGCGTCAGCACCGTCGGCATCCAGCCGGTGTAGTAGAGGCGGGTCTCCCCGCTCGCAGTCACCACACACGGATAGGACACACCGTTCTCGTCGAAGGCACCGAGGTCACCGAGACCGAGGACGGGCTGCTCCTCGACCTCGAGCCGCCGCGTCGGGTGGTCGAGGTCGAGGACGCCGCGTCCGATGAGCGATCGGTTGTCGGCATCGCGTCCGGTGACGAGCACCTCGACTCGAGGGGACGTGGCATCAGCGGGGATCGCACAGGCGGCGCCGGTGAACCCGTGCATCCAGGGGATCGAGCCGTCGGCGAGGGCGATGCGGTCAAAAGCCTCCCAGCGCCCACGCAGCGGTTCGGGACCCGTCAACCCTGTCCGGCTTTGTACAGGCGCTGCTCGGGGGGACGGTAGAACTCGTCCATCGCCGACGGAACCCGGACATCGAAGCCGAGCACCCGACGCAACCGGTCGCTCGCTCCATCGAGCAGCGCGGGGTCGATCAGACGTGGGAAGTCGTACCGCGGCTTCATGAATGAGCGGCAGCCATAGACCGTCAGGCCCGAACGGTCGCGGTCAGTCGAGTTCACGCCTCCCGCGTGCCAGACGCGGGGGCTGAAGAACACCGCGTCACCCGCTTGCCGGCAGACCCGCACGGCACCGGCATAGAACTCGTCTTCGTTCGGTCGTTCGGGGCTGGTCACATGAGAACGAGGCAGGTAGTAGGTGGCACCGTTCTCGTTGGTGAACTCGTCCAGCGCGATGGTGATCACTGCGCCAAGGGGATAGCCGGGGGAGAGGCGGTGGGTGTCGGTGTGGATCTTCGCCGTGTACTGGTCGAGGTGCGCGATGGCCACCGTCGACGTGAACGAGTAGAGAGTCCAGAACTCACCGAGGATTGCCCCGAAGAGCCGGTCGATGACGTCGTTCTCGAGCAGCCGGAAGAACGGCCCGCCGTAGTGGGCCAGGTCGAGGGCGATGAACCGCTCCTTGCCTGGCAGGTGGCGATAGCGGTCCCAGTCGGCGTCCAGTGCGGTCGTCACCGCGTCGCGGAGCTCGGTGATCTCCGGTTCGGCCACGACCCCGGGTACAAGGGAGTAGCCCTGCCGCTCGAAGTCGGCGCAATGGCGCTCCACGTCGAGATCCAGGGCGACCTCAGCCATCACACTGCTCCTTCCGATGGTGGACAGGCATCCTAGGGTGTCGTGGTTGCCCTCGCGGGCGTGAACGACAGCTTGATGGACGCCAGGGGAGGCGGATTGATGGTGTCCTGGGGCCAGGCGGGAATGAAGGGTCGCGAGTTTCCGCCGAGCGACGTGTTCGGCCCGCTGTCGACCCGACGATGAGCGCCGCACCGTGGTTGCTCCGCCGACCCGCGGTCGATACGGAGACCAACCGCTGCCCGTGGGTTGAGGGATGGTGCTCGACAACGAGCGCGACCGCGGGCGAAACGGTGACGCTGCACGTCAGCGCTGACCCGCCGTCGCAGGTACTGGTCGAGGTCTTCCGGTCCGGCTACGAAGGTGGGGCCGGAGGCCGGCAGGTGGCGGAGTTCGGTCCTCTCCACGCGACGACACAGCCATTCCCACCGGTTGGTCCTGAACGGCTCCGGGTCTGTGCGTGGGAACCGACCGTCGAGTTCACGATCCCCGCCGACTGGCGCAGTGGTGTGCATCTCATCCGGCTCACTGCGCTGGACACCGGGATCGACAGCTATGCCATCTTCATCGTCACCGATCGGCGATCTGCCGATCTGATCGTCCAGTGCTCCGACCTGACGTGGCAGGCCTACAACGGGTGGCCCGGGCATTCCTCGCTCTATGACGACGGCCACCGGCGGTGGTCCTTCGGACGGGACGTGTGCGTGGCATTCGATCGGCCCTACGGGAAGTACTGGCAGATCGTGGATGCCCCGCTCTCGTGCGGCTCGGGCGAGTGGCTCCTGTGGGAGTACCCGATGGCCTACTGGCTCGAGGAGGAGGGCTACGACGTCACCTATGTGTCGAACATCGACGTTCACGACGGCAGCGCCGCGCTTGGCCGAGCGCCGGCGTTTCTCTCGGTCGGCCACGACGAGTACTACACGAAGTCGATGTTCGAGCAGCTGTCGGACGCAGTCGTCACGGGAACGAGCATCGGATTCTTCGGTGCGAACACGTGCTCGGCCCTCGTCGGCCTCGACGCGGCGTCGAACCGACCCAACAGGGCCATGCGGCGCCTGGATCGGTTCGGCCCTCCGCGGCCGATCGATGACGAGCTGTTTCCAGAGCTTCGCGATCTGCCGGGTGCGATGCCGTCAGAGAGCCTGCTGATCGGTGCCCGTACCTCCGATCCCGCCACCGGCCGGGGCGACTGGATCTGTACGGCACCCGATCACTGGGTGTACGAAGGCACCGGGATGCAACGAGGTGACGCGGTACCCGGCTTGGTCGGGTGGGAGTACCACGGCGATCCCGCCGAGATCGAGGGCCTCGAGGTGGTGTCGGAGGGTCCGACCACTCACCCACGCGGGGCGGGTCGCTACACCGCGACCGTCTACGAAGGTCCGAGCGGCACCACCGTGTTCAACGCTGCGACAATCTGGTGGGCAGACGGCTTGGCGGAGCCGCCCGGCTATGTGCGTCCCAACCAGTTCACGACGCTCGCCGGCACCGACGCCCGGGTTCAGCGGATCACCCGCAACGTCGTCGACCGACTGATCGAGACGGGTGCACGCCGTTGACGCCTCAATTTCCCTGCGCCACGACCACCAGCCCGCCGCACACGATCAACAGTCCGACGATCTTGTAGGCGTTGATCGTCTCCCCGAACGCCACGAACGCGAGAGCGACGACCAACACGAAGTTCAGGGCCATGAACGGATAGGCGAAGCTCAGCTCGAACTTTGTCAGGGTCGCGAGCCAACAGAGCGACGCCATGAAGGCGGCGGCGAACCCCGACAGCACCAAGGGCCGCGTGAAGATGAACTCGATGAGGAAGCGAAAGAGAGCGGACCCGCTCGGCACCTCGTCGATCTGTCCCACCTGCTGACGGATGATCAACTGGCCGTAGACGGTGAACGCGATCGTGCCGGCCAGAAAGACGAACCCCATTGGCACACGTCCTCTCGTCGTCCTCGTTTTTCCGATCTCCTTCACGTCCCCCCTGAGGCAATCGATCCGCTCGCGGGAGCAGCTGCCGTCACCATACTGAGATCGACTGCCGACGTCGCGCGTCCCTCGCCGCGCCGCGGCGAGAGCGATCAGCTCCTGCTCGAGCCGGCCCCGAGCGCTCGCATCGCGCAACAGCCGCAGCGCACCACTCGAGGATCTCCGCTTCGCGTCCCGCTCCGAGGAGAGCTCCCGGCGTGCTCGTCGCAGCACCCACCGACGCCGGGGCTACGAGCGTGCGCGAGGCTGGACGGATGGCCGACGTCCAGATGCTGCCCATCGGGTCCGAACGGGTGACGACCGGCGACGAGATCGTGGTGGCGTCGCCGTTCGACGGGCACGAGATCGGGCGGGTGCCGAAATGTGGTCGGGCCGAGGTCGATCGGGCCGTCGCGGCCGCCACGGCGGCCCGAACCGAGTCACCGCTCCCCCAGTGGCGACGAGCCGAGATCCTCGACACCGCGGCGCGGCTGCTCGGCGAGCGCACCGAGGAGTTCGCCCGCACGATCGCCGAAGAAGCGGCCAAGCCGATCAAGACGGCGCGGGTCGAAGCCAAGCGCGCGGTGTCGACGTTTACGTTCGCCGCGGCAGCCGCGCGTGACCTCGCGGGAGAGATGATCCCGATGGACAGCGCCGACGTCGGCGAAGGCAAGCTCGCCTTCACACTCCGCGTGCCGATCGGTGTGGTTGGCGCCATCAGTCCGTTCAACTTCCCACTCAACCTTGTGGCCCACAAGGTCGCGCCGGCGATCGCCGCGGGTTGCCCGGTCGTGCTCAAGCCAGCGTCGCAGACGCCCTTCTCCGCGATCGCTCTCTCCGAGCTGCTCCTCGATGAATGCGGGCTCCCCGCCGGGCACCTGAACGTGGTGACGGGTGGGGGTGGCACGGTCGGCAACGCGATCGTCGACCATGACGACATCGCGATGATCACGTTCACCGGTTCGCCCGAGGTGGGCTGGGGCATCAAGGCGCAGGCACCTCGCAAGAAGGTCGGCCTCGAGCTCGGCAACAACGCACCGGTGATCCTCGAGGGCGACGCCGACTACGAGATCGCGGCCAAGAAGATCTCCGTCGCGGGGTTCAGCCATGCGGGTCAGTCGTGCATCTCCACCCAGCGCGTGCTCGTGCACCAGTCGATCGCCGACAAATTCGTCGCCGAGTTGCTCCCGCTCGTGGAGGCCCTGAAGGTCGGTGATCCGCTCGACGACGCGACCGATGTCTCGGCGCTGATCTCAGGCGCCGAGCGCGACCGGGTGAAGGCATGGGTCGACGAGGCGATCGCGACGGGAGCAGAGGTCGCCATCGGGGGCGACGTGCACGATGGCGTGATGCTTCCCACCGTCCTCACCAACGTGCAGCCCGACATGAAGGTGTGCGCACTGGAGGTGTTCGGTCCGGTGATCGGCGTGCAGACCTACCGTGACGTCGACGAAGCCATACGCCTCGCCAATGACACCCGCTACGGCCTCCACGCGGCGATCTTCACGAACGATCTTCCAACCGCCCTTCGCGCCGCGCGCGGTCTCGACTTCGGCGGTGTGCTCGTGAACGAGGTCCCCACGTTCCGCGCCGACCAGATGCCGTACGGCGGCCTGCGCGACAGCGGGAACACCCGTGAGGGGCCGCGCTACGCGGTCGAGGAGATGACCGAGCCCCGCCTGATCATCGTGCAGGGCTGAGCATGGATCTCCGGGGCAAGGCGGCGTTGGTCACGGGCGGGGCGTCCGGCATCGGGAAGGCAACGGCCGAGCGGCTCGCTGGAGAGGGGATGCGCGTCTGCGTCGTCGACCTCTCCGATGAGGCTGGCGGTGCCGTCGCTGCGAGCGTCGACGGCACCTTCGTGCGCGCCGACGTCGGCGATGCTGCGCAGACCGATGCCGCGTTCGCGCATTGCGTCGAAGCCTTCGGCTCCGTTGACGTCGCGTTCCTCAACGCCGGCATCGCGATCGGGCATGCCGACCTCGCGGAGATCGATGACGACCTGTACCGGACGATCATGCGCGTCAACGTCGACGGTGTGTTCTTCGGTGCCCGCGCCGCGGTGCGAGAGATGTCGGCACAGGGAGGCGGCGCGATCGTCGCGACGGCTTCGCTGGCCGGACTCATCCCGTTCCCACCCGATCCGGTGTACGTGCTCACGAAGCACGCGGTCGTCGGGCTCATCCGGTCGATCGCACCCACCGTCGCGCCCCTGGGCATCACCGCCAACTGCGTGAACCCCGGCTTCACCGATACAAACATCATCAACGACGAGATCAAGGGGATCGTCGCCGACCTCGGGTTCCCCCTCATCCCGCCCGCGCAGATCGCCGACGCGGTGGTGCACGCGATCACCTGCGGCGAGACCGGTCGCTGCTGGGTCTGCCAGCCGGGGCGCGAGCCGATCGCGTATGGCTTCCGTGACGTCCCGGGGCCGCGCACCCCCGGGGCAGAAGGTCGCCGACCGCCTGAAGTCCTCGGTCACGCAGCGTCACCCGGTACGCCGAGGAACAGTGAGGGGTGAGCCACCCGCGCTCCCTATCCTTAGAGGGTCACGTCCCCATCCCGGAGGCCCGGTGAACGACCGCGACCCATCTACACCGAGCGAGCCCGTGAAACCCGAATTGCTCGACGCCTCCGCGCCCCAAGGCATGCCAATGCCTCCGGGCGGCGACCCCGAGGCCGACGGTGAGCAGGTCACGCGCCCCACGAAGCTGATCCGCATCGCCTCGATGGTGCGGAGCATGCTCGATGAGGTTCGGCGTGCCCCACTCGACGACGCCGGCCGCATCCGGCTGCGCGAGATCCACGAGAAGTCGGTGGCCGAGCTCGAGAGCGTGCTCTCACCCGAGCTGCAGAAGGAGCTCGAAGAGGTCGTCCTCCCCTTCTCCTCGGATGCGCCCACCGAGTCGGAGCTCCGGCTCGCGCAGGCTCAGCTCGTCGGTTGGCTCGAAGGCCTCTTCCACGGCATCCAGGCCACGCTCTTCACCCAGCAGGCCATGGCCCAAGGTCAGCTCGAAGAGGTGCGCCGCCGGCGCGCCCTGCAAGCCGTGCCGGGTGAAGGCGGCGCGCCGGGGAGCGGCGAGCCGCCAAGCGGCTACCTCTAGAAATGTCGGTCATGCCCGACGAGCTCTTCGAGCGCAGCTGGTCCCCGCAGTCGTGGCGGACCCGCACCGCGGCGCAGCAACCTGAGTGGCCAGACGAAGACCAGCTCGACGTTGCGCTCGGCGAGATCCGCGCGATGCCACCGCTGGTGTTCGCCGGCGAGGCGCGCACGCTCACGTCCTCGCTCGCCGCCGCGAACGATGGTGAAGCGTTCCTCCTCGTCGCCGGTGACTGCGCCGAGTCGTTCCACGAGTTCTCGGCCGATGCGATCCGCGACAAGCTCCGCGTGATCCTTCAGATGTCGGTTGTGCTCACGTACGGCAGCGGCGTGCCAACGATCAAAGTCGGGCGCCTGGCCGGCCAGTTCTCCAAGCCGCGCTCGTCATCGACAGAGACGCGCAACGGCGTCACGCTGCCGTCGTTCCGCGGCGACAACGTGAACGACTTCGCGTTCGAGGCGGTCGCTCGCCAAGCCGATCCGCAACGCCTCCTCCGTGGGTACCACCAGTCAGCCTCGACGCTGAACCTCGTCCGCGCGTTCGCGAAGGGAGGCTTCGCCGACCTCTCGCGCGTGCATGCATGGAACCAGGAGTTCGTCGCGAGCAGCCCCGAGGGCCGACGCTACGACGCGCTGGCCGGCGAAATCGATCGAGCCCTGCGGTTCATGTCGGCGTGCGGCATCGATCTCGAGGCGGAGCTCCAACTCCACCAGGTGGACGTGTACACCGCGCACGAGGCATTGCTGCTCGGCTACGAGGAAGCGCTCACCCGGCGCGACAGCATCACCGGTGACTGGTACGACTGCTCGGCCCATTTGCTCTGGTGCGGCGATCGCACTCGCGCGCTCGATGGCGCGCACGTGGAGTTCCTCTCGGGCATCCACAACCCGATCGGCGTGAAGCTGGGCCCAGACGCGACACCAGAAGAGGTGGTCGCGCTCTGCGCGCGCCTGAACCCCGGCCGCCAACCTGGCCGACTCGTCCTCTTCAGTCGGATGGGCGCCGACCGGATCGATGAGTCGCTCCCGCCGCTCGTGCGCGCGGTCGAGCTCGCCAACCACCCGGTGGCGTGGGCGTGCGATCCCATGCACGGGAACACGTTCCAGCTCGAGAACGGCTACAAGACTCGGCGGTTCACCGACATCATGCGCGAGCTGCACGCATTCTTCGATGTGTGCCAGGCGAACGACATCCGGCCCGGTGGTGTGCACATCGAGCTCACCGGCGACGACGTCACCGAGTGCCTCGGCGGTACCGCCGAAGTGCTCGACAGCCATCTCCAGCAGCGTTACGAGACCATGTGCGACCCGCGCCTCAACGCGCGCCAGTCGCTCGACCTCGCCTTCGAGATCGCCGAGCTGCTCAGGCGCTGAGGTAGTCGAGCGCTCGGTCGAGGTTCTCTTCGAACGGCCGAACCGCGTCGAGGATCAAGCGATCGGTCTCCCACGGCTCGAAACGCGACCGAACGTCTGTGACGTCTTCCCATGTGAGCTCGTACCAGCCGGGGATGTCGCGCGTGCGTCCTTCGATCCGCTCGCGGTGAACACCTTCGTCACTGCACACGCATTCGATGGGTCGAAACTGCGCTTCGAGCTCGTCGGCGAGGGCCATCCATGCGTGACGTGACGTCTTGGTGCGCGCCACGGTGTCGAGGATCGCCGACTGACCTCGGCGGAGCTGCTCACCCGCGAGGGTCCCGAGCAGGTCCTCGGCAACCTGCCAGGAGTTGGACTCGGCGGTGATGCCGCTCCTCCAGAGCGAAGCTTCGATGCGGTCCTTGTTGAACACGGGCGCGCCAAGCCGACTGGCGAGTGCGTCCGCCATCGTGCTCTTCCCGGCTCCGGGAAGTCCGCTCACCACGATCAAGAACGCCACGCCCGATTCTTGCTGGATCGACGTCACGGTGGCGTCGCCATCATGCGGGGTGGGGGCGTGCGACGATGGGGGCGTGAGCTTCGAGGATCTCGGGCCGAACTCCGGCCTCATCGAGGACCTCTACGAGCGCTACCGCCAGGATCCGGAGTCGATCCCGGAACGTTGGCGCAAGTACTTCGCAGAGCATCCTCCTGACGAGAACGGTGAAGGCGCGCCACCCCCGGCGTTGGCAACAGCAGCCACGGCGACGACCTCGGAATCCACTCCCTCTGCGGCTGCACCGGAGTCGGCGCAGCCGCTGCGTGGGGTCGCGGCGCGCATCGCCGAGAACATGGAAGCCAGCCTCGGGGTACCGACGGCGACGTCGGTGCGGACGGTGCCAGCGAAGCTCCTCGAGGTCAACCGCCAGATCCTCAACAACCACCTCGCGCGGAGCGGCATCGGCAAGGTCAGCTTCACGCATCTCATCGCGTACGCGGTGATCCGAGCGCTGCGCGACCACCCCACGATCAACTCGAGCTACGACGACGAGCACGGCGGTCCCACGGTCACGCACCACGCCCAGATCAACCTCGGACTCGCCGTCGATGTGGAGCGAACAGACGGCACGCGCTCGTTGCTCGTACCCAACATCAAAGCGGCCGAGACCCTCGACTTCTCCAAGTTCTGGGGTGCATACGAAGAGCTGATCCGCAAAGTGCGCGCCAACGAGCTGAGCCCCGACGACTTCGCCGGCACAACGGGCACCATCACCAACCCGGGGATGATCGGCACCGTGCACTCCGTCCCTCGCCTGATGCCTGGGCAAGGGTTCATCGTCGGTGTCGGCGCGATCGGATACCCCGCGGAGTACGAGGGCGCCGATCCGCACGCATTGGCACAGCTCGGTATCAGTACAACGACGACGCTCACGAACACGTACGACCATCGCATCATCGGAGGCGCCGAGAGTGGTGAGTTCCTCCGCCGGATCCATGACCTCCTGCTGGGCTCAGACGGCTACTACGACGAGGTCTTCCACAGTCTCAAAGTTCCGTACGAACCGGCGCGGTGGAACCCCGACCGCTCGTCGTTCGCCGATCCCGTCGCGCAGAACGAGAAGATCGTGCACGTTCACCAACTCATCAACATGTACCGCGTGCGCGGGCATCTCATCGCCAACCTCGACCCGCTCGGACGCCGCGAGCCGCACACGCATCCCGAGCTGGACATCAGCCACCACGGCCTCAGCATCTGGGACCTCGAGCGCGAGTTCCCGATCGGAAGCCTGGGCGCCGGACTGCTCGGGCGCTCGACGATGCCGCTGCGCGAGATCCTCGGCTACCTGCGCGACGCCTACGCCCGCACGATCGGCGTCGAGTACATGCACATCCAGGAGCACGACCAGAAGGCCTGGATCCAACAGCAGGTCGAGGGGCACGCGCCCGAGCTCACCCACGACGAGAAGCACCGGGTCCTCGATCGACTGAACGCGGCCGAAGCCTTCGAGCGCTTCATACACACCAAGTACCTCGGCCAGAAGCGATTCAGCCTCGAAGGCGCCGAGACCCTCATCCCGATGCTCGACATCGTGTGCAGCTTGGCGGCCGACGCCGGCATCGCCGAGGTCGTCATGGGCATGGCGCATCGCGGACGGCTCAACGTGCTCGCCAACGTCATCGGCAAGTCGTACGAGCAGATCTTCCGCGAGTTCGAAGGCGAGCTCGACCCCACGAGCACGCAGGGCTCGGGCGACGTGAAGTACCACGTCGGCGCGACCGGCAAGCACGTGTCCGCCGCCGGCAACGACGTGTTGCTCACACTGGCCGCCAACCCGTCACACCTCGAAGCCGTCGACCCGATCGTCGAGGGCATGGCGCGCGCCCGCGCCGACCGGCTCGGCAAAGCCGAGGGTGAGGCAGTGCTCCCCGTGCTCGTGCACGGGGACGCCGCGTTCGCAGGCCAAGGGGTGGTGGCCGAGACGTTCAACCTCTCCGAGGTGGCCGGCTACGACGTCGGCGGCACGGTGCACGTCGTCGTCGACAACCAGCTCGGCTTCACGACATCACCCGAGTCGGGCCGCTCGAGCGTGTACGCGACCGACGTCGCCAAGATGGTGCAAGCTCCCATCTTCCATGTGAACGGTGACGACCCCGAAGCTGTCGTTCGCGTGATACGCCTCGCGTTCGCGTTCCGTGAGACCTTCAAGAAGGATGTGGTCGTCGACCTCGTCTGCTACCGGCGATACGGGCACAACGAGCTCGACGAGCCCGCATTCACGCAGCCGCGGATGTACGAGCTCATCGAGGCCCGACCGTCGGTGCGCACCATCTACACCAACGCCCTCATCCATCGTGGCGACCTCACCGACGAGGAGGTGCAAGCGACCCTCGCCGACTTCCAGGCCCGCCTCGACCAAGCGTTCGAGGAGACGCACGCCGCGCACGACGACGGCCTCAGCGCCAGCGAATCTGCGCTGGACGGGCCCGAGCCCCAGGCCGAGGACCTGCCGGTGGCGACCGGGGTCGATCGCGCGGTGCTCGAGCGCGTCGCCGCCGGCATCACCGCGACGCCGCCGGGCTTCCATCTCAACCCCAAGCTCGAGCGAATCCTCCAGGCCACCAAGGCGACGTTCGACGGCGGCGAGGTGGACTGGGCCCTCGCCGAGGCGTGCGCGCTCGGATCACTCGTGCTCGAGGGCACCCCGGTCCGCCTCTCGGGCCAGGACACCCGCCGCGGCACGTTCAGCCAACGCCACGGCGTGCTCGTCGACACCGTCACCGAGAAGGAGTACATCCCGCTCGCCAACCTCGGCCCCGACCAAGCCCCGTTCCGCATGTACGACTCGGTGCTCTCGGAGTACGCGGCGCTCGGCTTCGAGTACGGATATTCCGTCGCCGACGCAGGCGCCTTTGTGGCGTGGGAGGCGCAGTTCGGTGACTTCGTGAACGGTGGCCAGATCATCGTCGACCAGTTCATCGTCGCGGCCGACGACAAGTGGGGGCAGCGCTCGAGCCTCAGCCTGCTCCTCCCGCACGGCTTCGAGGGGCAGGGGCCCGAGCACTCGAGCGCGCGTTTGGAACGATTCCTCGCACTCTGCGCCGAAGGCAACCTGCGCGTCGTCTACCCCTCGACCGCCGCGCAGTACTTCCACGCACTCCGTCGCCAGGTCTCGAGTCCACGGCAGGTGCCCTTGATCTGCTTCACCCCGAAGAAGTACCTGCGGATGAAGCACACGCGCTCCCCCGTCGGCGCGCTCGTCGAAGATTGGTTCCATCCTGTGCTCGAAGACCGCTCCACGTCGCTGGATGCGGCGGCGGTCAAGCGCGTGCTGCTCTGCACGGGAAAGATCGGTCACGAGCTGATGGACCGACGCGACGAGATGAACGTGCCCGTCGCCGTCGTTCGCATCGAGCAGCTCTACCCGTGGCCCGAGCCCGAGATCCTGGCCGTGCGCGACCACTACCCCGCGGCCACACAGCTGTGGTGGGTGCAGGAAGAGCCGGCGAACATGGGCGCTTGGAACTACGCGCACGGCAAGCTGCATCGCATCGTGCGTGATCGAGCAGACCTGCGCCACATCGCGCGCCACGCGAGCGCGAGCCCCGCGAGCGGGAGCACCAAGGTTCACGACCGGGAGCAGCTCGAGCTTCTCGACGCCGCGCTCGGCAGCCTGCCGAAGTAGGCACCAACACTAAGAGATGCTCGCCGGCTCCCTTGCGGCCTCCCATTCCGCGCGCTGGCGCTCGATGTCCTCCGCGCGTGCGCGAGCGGGCAACC
Source organism: Acidimicrobiia bacterium (assembly GCA_040881685.1). Lineage (NCBI taxonomy): Bacteria > Bacillati > Actinomycetota > Acidimicrobiia > Acidimicrobiia bacterium. The sequence goes on from JBBECS010000054.1 coordinate 77,586, forward strand.
ACACGGCGACGGCGAGGATTCCGACGGCGAGGGCGCCCGCTCCCACGTAGAGTCCGGCGTGGAACCCGTCGACGAACGCCGACTTGGCCGCGGTCGTGAGGAACCTGCCACGCGCCGCGTCAGGGGCATGGGCCGCGATCTCGAGTGCGGCACTGATGGAACGCCTCGCCCCACGTATCACTTCCCGGGGTGCGCCTTCCGCCCTCAACACGTCGGCCACCCGGGACCCGTAGACCGACGCGAACACGCTGCCGACCACAGCCACCCCCACGGCGCCTCCGACCTGACGCGTTGTGTCGTTGACCGCGGACCCCACACCAGCTCGCGCGAGCGGGAGCGAGCCCATGATGGAGTCGGTGCCGGGCGCCATGATCAGTGCCATGCCGATCGCCATCGTCACCATCCGCCAGATGATCTGCCCATAGTCCGAGGTTTCGTCCAGACCCAGCGAGAACAGGAGCCCGGCGCTGAAGAGCACCAGTCCACTCACGATGACCAGCTTCGAACCGAACGTCTCGACAAGGCGCGCTGTGAGCAGTGCCACGACCAACATCGGGATCGCGAACGCGAGCAACCGGACGCCAGCTTCGATTGGCGAGTAGCCGATCACGAGCTGCATGTATTGGGTCAGTACGAACAACGAGCCGAACATGGCGAAGAACGTGACCATGATCGCCCCGCTCGCCATCGAGAACCGCGGGTTGCGAAAGAACGACAGGTCCAGCATCGGAAAAGGGCTGCGAACCTCCCACACGAAGAACGCGACGATGAGAGCTCCTCCCAAGCCGAAGACGAGCAGGGTCGAGCCATCGGTCCAACCCTTCGTCGGCGCTTCGATCACCGCGTAGAGCAAGGTCGAGAGACCCACGATCGACAGCACGGCACCGACAGGGTCGAGCCGGCGCGCGCTCGGGTCCCTGGAGTCTGGGATGAGGAACACGCCCGCGAGCAGGCCGATCACGACGATGGGGAGGTTCACGAGGAACACCGAACCCCAATCGAAATGCTCGAGCAAGAGGCCACCGGTCAAGGGCCCGAGCGCGACAGCGACCCCCGCGGTCGAGGCCCACACCGCGAATGCACGCCCGCGCTCGTGCGACGGGAACACGTTTGTGATGATCGAGAGGGTGGCAGGCATGATGAATGCACCGCCGATGCCCATGAACGCGCGAAACCCGATCAGCTGTTCGGCGCTCGAGGAGATCGCCGCGAGCAACGAGCCGAGACCAAACACGACGAAGCCGAACTGAAGCGTCGGCCGTCGCCCGAAGCGGTCACCGAGGCTGCCGGCGGTCAGGAGCAGTCCGGCGAAGACCAGGGTGTAGGAGTCGACCATCCACTGGAGCTCGCTCGTGGACGCGTGCAGCTCCTCCTGGATGGTTGGGATCGCGACGTTCAGGATCGAGTTGTCGAGGACGACGACGAGCAGGCTGAGACAGAGGAACGCGAGGATCAGCCAGCGCCGCTCCTCGGCCTTCGCCTGAACCCGCGCCTTCAGGCTGAGGTGCGCAAGCCCCGTCAAGCGGACGCGGCATCGACAGCGGCGAGGGCGTGCTCGAGCGCGGTGGCTGACGCATTGACGAGCGGGAGGCGCACGTCGGGCGTCGGAATACGGCCCTGCGAGTGCAGCACCGCCTTGAACACCGCAGGGTTGGGCTCCGCGAAACACGTGGCAACCACCGGTAGCAACGCCTCGTGGTGGGTCCGCCCCTCTTCGACCTTGCCGGCGATTCCACACTCGGTCATCGCAACCCAGCGTTCGATGCACACGTGTGCCGATGCACAGATCCCACCGGAACCGCCAAGCGACGTGACCGGAAACAGCAGGTAGTCGTCTCCGCTCAGCACGGCGAAGTCGTCGGGACACTCCGCAAGCACGCGCAACGTGGGTTCATCGAGGGTCCCCGCGGCTTGCTTGACACCGATGATGTTCTTTGTGCTCGCGAGCTCGAGGAGGCCATCGGGCTCCAGGAGGCGGCCGGTGCGCGCAGGGATGTTGTACACGACCACAGGCACCGGACTGCGCTTCGCCACTTCCTTGAAGTGAGCGACGATTCCCGCTTGGCTCGGGCGCACGTAGTACGGCACCACCACGAGCGTCGCCGTCGTGCCGTCGACATCGGCGAGTGCCTCGACCGCCGCGACCGTCGTGCGCGTACTGTTCGTCCCAGCCCCGATGACGAGCTGCGCGGTGCGTTCGCGGCAGACCGCAGCGACGACATCGATGACCCCTTGCTTCTCGTCAGCGTCGAGAAACGGCGACTCGCCGGTCGTACCGAGTGGGACCAGACCAGCGACACCCGCATCGAGACACTCGTGACTCAGTCGTTCGAGCGCGCCCAGCGCGACCGAGCCGTCGGCAGCGAACGGAGTGATGAGCGGGACGTAGACGCCGCGCAAGAGGGGGTCGGCCACGAATCGAACGTTAGCCCCCACTAGCTCCAACTTGTCCGCTCAATGGCGCTTCGCGCCGGGCCGCTTGGGCCACGGCTAGCTGCGCCGCAGGGGTACCTGCGGCGCGGTCGGTAGCCTCCGGCCGTGCCGGAATGGTGGCAGGTGGTGCTCACGATCGCGGCCGGCGTGGTCACCGGAGTGCTTTCGGGCATGTTCGGGATCGGCGGCGCAATGGTGTCCAACCCGGCGTTGCGCGCACTCGGTGCCGGACCGCGTATCGCGGTTGGCTCCACTCTCCCGGCCATCATTCCGGGCGCGATCAGCGGCGCCCTCCGGTACCGGCGCGAGGGGCTCATCCTCGAGCGAGTCGTTCGGTGGACCGCGCCGTTCGGAGTCGCGTCATCGGTAGGTGGAGCGTTCGCAGCTGACGCCATTCCGGAGGGGCGCGCGTTGACACTCGCCATCGCCGCGCTCTTGGCGTTCACCGCGGTACGGGTTGGACGCGCGCCACGTGCCGCGGCCCCGGTCGTCGCCGAGACCGATGTCGAAACGGCTGCCGACGCACGCGTCGACCAGGCCGCGGGAGCGCACGCCGCGCGCTGGAAGCTCGCGTTGACTGGAGTCCTCGCCGGCGGTCTGAGCGGTCTGCTCGGGGTGGGCGGTGGCGTGCTCATGGTCCCGATCTTCACGGGCTGGCTCCGCATGCCGTTGAAACCGGCACTCGCGACGTCGCTTGCCTGTGTGGGCATCCTGGCGATCCCGGGGACGATCAGCCACGCGGCCCTCGGCAACATCGACTGGGGTTACGCGCTCCCCTTGGCGCTCGGGATCGTGCCCGGCGCCCGGATCGGCGCGCACATCACGATCGGCATCGCCGAACAGCGCTTGCGGGTGCTCGTCGGCTCCGTCCTCGGCGTGATCGCAATCATCTACGGAATCAGCGAGCTCGTCGCCATCGTCTAGCCGCTGGCGAGCTCCCGAGCTCGGGTGAGGACTACGTCGAGCATCGGCTCCGTGAGGCGACCGGTGAAGGTGTTCTGCTGACTCGGGTGGTAGCAGCCGAGGATCGTCGCTCGAGCATTCGACACCTCGAGCCCGTGCCCGAACGCCGGTCGCGGACGCGGAAGCTCCACACCGGCCGATCCGAGCGTTCGCCATACAGCGTCGTACGCGAAGGCGCCGAGCACGACGATCACCTTCACCTGTTCGAGCAGCGCGAGCTCGCGAACCAGGTACGGAAGGCATTGGTCGCGCTCAGCCGGCGTCGGCTTGTTCGCGGGAGGCGCGCAACGGACTGCCGCCGCGACGTACGAGTCGATGAGCTGCAACCCGTCGTCGGCTCGAACTGACGTCGGCTGGTTCGCGAGCGTGGCACGGTGCAGGGCCGAGAACAGCCAGTCACCCGAGCGGTCACCGGTGAAGACGCGACCGGTGCGGTTGCCACCGTGCGCAGCGGGCGCGAGCCCGACGAGCAACACGCGAGCACCAGGATCACCGAAGCCCGGGACAGGTCGGCCCCAATATTCCTCGTCCGCAAACGCGGCGCGCTTGTCGTGCGCGACCTGCTCGCGCCACGCCACCAAACGCGGACACAAACGACAACGCGTGATCTCGTCCGTGAGCGCGCCGAGCGCACGGTTCGAAGTCGTCACGGCGGCATCGTACGGCGCATGGGTCGGCAATTAGCCTGCCAACTTCCCGCTCTCGGTGCTGCGCACCGGGCCGCTCCTCTCCACCTCGGCGAACGGCTACCTGCGCCGCAGGGTACCTGCGGCGCGGTCGGTAGCCTCAGGTCATCATGCGCCTGCTCTTGATTGTCAACCCAGCGGCGTCGTCGATGACTCCGAGGCGGCGCGTGCGGATCCAGCGCGAGCTCGGCAATCACCACCGCCTCGAAGTGGCCGAGACGACCAGGCGCGGCCATGCAACCCGCCTCGCCCGTTCGGCCGCACGCGAGGGCGTCGACGTGGTCGTGGTGGCCGGCGGTGACGGCACGCTCAACGAGACCGCCGACGGCCTGGCGGGCACGCAGACCGCGCTCGCCCCGCTCCCGGCCGGGTCGACCAACGTGTTCGCCCGCAGCATCGGGATGAAGAACCGCATCGACCCGGCGCTGGACCAGGTCGTTGCGGCCATCCAGGCGCAGACCTTCCGGCGCATCGGCTTGGGAAACGGCAACGGACGCCACTTCCTCTTCCACCTGGGAGCAGGCTTCGACGCGGAGGTCATCGAGCAGGTCGAACGGCACAGCCGGCTCAAGCGCCGTTTCGCCCACCCGATGTTCGCCGTTGCTGCGTTCACCACCTTCTTCCGCGGCTACGACCGGGACCGGCCGCAGTACCGCGTGGAGATCGACGACGGACAGTCGATCGGCGAAGGCTTCTTCGCGATCATCTCGAACTCGGCGCCCTACGCGTTCTTCGGCCCACGCCCCCTGCGCGTCACACGGTCCGCGGGTCTCGACCACAAGCTGGCGCTCACGATGTTTCGCCGGCTCGAGATGGGAGTGCTGCTGCCCGCGGCGATCTCAGCCATGGTCCGCGGTCGGAGGATCGAGCATCAACGGGACATCGTCCAGCTCGCTGATGTCGATCGTCTCACGCTGATCGCGCAGCACGGCCCCTTCCCGTGGCAGGTCGACGGCGACTACCTCGGGGAGGTCGAGCGCCTCGAGGTGCGGTACGTCCCCGATGCACTGACCCTGGTGATGCCGAAGGCTTGAGACCGCGCGGTTTCAGCCTCGGCCTAGGGCACGCAGTGCGGCGTCGGGCACGTCGGTCATGATCAGATCGACGCCGGCGGCGGCGAGGCGCCGGATCTCATCGTCGTCGTTCACCGTCCACACATTCACTTGCACGCCCTTCTCGCGGGCGCGGGCCACGGTGGCCTGCGCCATCGGTCCGGCCAGCATCCCCACGAACGGATGCAGTGCGCGGTGGCCGTGCGCCGCGCACACGTCGAGCGCGTCGACGGGGTCGAAGCCGGGCATCGTGAGGAAACCGGTGGGCACCGATGGGTTCAGCGCTCGGACCCGGTCGATGGTGGCGAGATTGAACGACGAGACCAGGACGTCGTCGTGCCCGTCGCGGTCGTCGAGGCAGGCAACAACGAGGGCGGCGGCAGTGTCCTCGGGGTCGTAGTCTCCATCGCCGGGCAGATTCTTGATCTCGATGTTGACGAGCGCACCCGCGCAGGCGTCGAGCGCCTCGTCGAGCGTGGGGATTTCGGGCCGGGCGGCCCGGATGTCCACCAAGGTCCTGGTGGCCAGCACACCCAGCCCGGCCGCATCGGCGTCGTGGTGGACGACCAGGCCGCCGTCGACGGTCCGGTGGATGTCGAGCTCCACGCCGTCGGCTCCCTGGGCGAGCGCGAGCGCGAAGGCCTCGAGGGTGTTCTCGGGAGCTTCCCGCCGGGCGCCTCGGTGAGCGAGCACGAGGGGGGCCGACACGGCGACGGAGCCTAAAGGCCGGTCGCGCTCGCTCGGCGCCGGGATACCCGGCGCCGCCCTCCGGGCCGCTCGGCTGCTCCAAAGGAGAGCCAGGGACTCCGACGCGCGCGTCAGGTTTCTGCATACATGCAGGTCAGAGGCCTTGTGCGCCCCGTCACATGCCCCATAGGCTGCCGTGCGCCTCGAGGGCGGACCCGAGGACACGAACGAAGCGCCCCGCAAGGGCGCCGCCGAAGCAGGAGGGGCCGTGGCGCTGACGTGGATCCGCACGCACGACTGGGATGTCGATGACTGGCGCGGCCGCTCGGCGTGCCTCGACTCCGACCCCGATGTGTTCTTTCCCATTGGAACCACTGGGACGGCGCTCGAGCAGATCGAGACCGCCCGCCGCATCTGCACCGCGTGCCTTGTCGCCGACGAGTGCCTCGAGTTCGCCCTGGCCACGAACCAGGAAGCCGGGATCTGGGGCGGCACCACCGAAGAGGAGCGCCGCAAGCTCCGCAAGGGATGGCTCTCCCAGCAACGCGCCGCCGGCTGACTAGAGCTCGGCGCGTCCCGCGTGACGTAGCGGGATGCGAAGGTGCACGCGCGTCCCCTGGTCATCGCGGAGCTCGATCGAGCCGTTGAGCTCACCCGTGACGAGCGCGTGGACGATCGAGAGTCCGAGACCCTTTCGTTCGTCGAGCACGAAGCCCGACGGCAAGCCGACGCCGTTGTCAGCCACGTCGACCAGGAGCTCGTCGCCCTCGCGGGCGAGGTGGATCTGCACCCGCCCTTCAGCCGGCCCTCCGGCTGAACGCGGGAACGCGTGATCGACCGCGTTCTGCATGAGCTCGTTGAGCACCAAGGCCAGCGGCGTCGCAACCTCCCCTGGGAGGTCCCCGGCGTCGCCGTCGACCTCGAAGGTGAGTCGGAGCTCGGGAGTGGACACGGTCTCCTCGACCACGCGGACGAGGGGGCGTACGACATCGGCGAACAGGACCACGTCGCCCATGTCCCGAGACAGCGTCTCGTGCACGATGGCCATCGATCGAACGCGGCGCTCGGACTCCTCGATCGCGTCCTGTGCCTCCTTCGACTCCAGCCGCCGACCCTGGAGGCGGAGCAGCGCGGCAATCGTCTGCAGGTTGTTCTTCACCCGGTGGTGGATCTCACGGATCGTGGCGTCCTTCGACATCAGAATGCGGTCGCGGTGCCGCAAGTCGGTGACGTCACGCACGAGGAGCAGCACCCCGCTCACGCGCTCGTCCTCGATGAGCGGCGTTGCCTGGACGAGCACCGCGGTCTCGGCCCGCTCGACCTCCTCGATGACCGGACTCTGCGTTCGCCGCGCGCTCTCGGCCGCGTGGTGATCGAAACCGATCTCCGCGAGCGGAGCGCCCTGCGCGTTGGCATAAATGCCCATGCGGTGCAATGAGCTCATCGCGTTCGGGCTCGCGAATCGAACGTGGAGCGAGGCGTCGAGCACGATCACCCCGTCCGCGACCCGTGGCGCCTCGTCGATTTCCACCTCATCGCGAGCGAACGGGAACGTGCCGTCCGAGATCATGCGCGCGAACGCGTCAAACACATCGGCGTACTGGCGTTCCATCTCACCCGAGCGGCGACCTGAGGTCATCGCGGTCTCGCGGGCCAGCACACCTACGAGCTCGTCTTGGTGACGAACGGGGATGCACTGCACCCGCGCCCGGTCGTCTCCTTCCAGCACTTTCGCGTCGCCACCGACGATCTCACCCTTTCGCCACGCTCGGGCAACGATCGGCCGTTGCTGCTCCTCGACAATCGTCCCGACGAGATCAGACGGGTAGAGCGTTTGCGCCGTGGTGGGTCGGACGTGCGCGAGCACGACGAAGCGGTGGCCCTCCTCCCCCTGGATCGGCGCGAGGAACAACAGGTCCGAGAAGCAGAGGTCGGCAAGGGGCTGCCACGTCGCCACGAGCCGCTGCGCGTGACGCAGCGCGTCGCCGGCGAGGGAGGTGTTGGTGCGTGCGAGCTCGAGCAGTGGGAGCGCCACGCCTAAAGGCTAGGCAGGAGCTGCGTGCCGATTCGGCGTAATCCCGTGAGATCGTGGACGTCGTCCTCGAGTGCCGGCACCGTCGCCACGATGTGAGGGACTGGCGAGAACTTCTCTCGCAGCTCGCCTTCGCGGCCCGCGACGACGGAGTAGTCGCCGTAGATCCCGGCTGCTGCCCGCAGCACGCGAGCGGTCCGAGCCGAATCGCCAAGGTCCGCGACACCGACCATGGCGAGCTTCGCGGCAAGTGTCTCAGCGTGCTCGAGCAGGTGCGACGCCGCGGCGCGGCCCGCCTCCTGTTGGAAGTACTCCGGCAACACCCGGTTCAGCACGAGAGCGTCCAGGTTGAAGCGACGCTCTCCGAGGGCCGTGCAGAAGAACCGCGCTTCGCGCAGTGGGGCCTCTTCCAGCGTCGAGACCACGACGAAGCCCGTTCGGCGCTCGTGGAGGAGCTCTTCCACCGCCTGTGCGCGCACAACGAAGCCGTCGTACATGGTCTGGAAGTTGAGAAAGAACTCGGCAATGTCCTGGAGGAACTGCCGTCCGAGGATACGATCGGCAAGCTGGTAGAAGGGCCGACTCGCGAAGTTGATGAGTCGAGCGCCGCGCCGACCCCCGACCCGATAGGGCATCGTGAGCCATCGGAGCAAACGCCCGCCGAAGAACTCCGCCATCCGTGCCGGCGCCTCGAGGAAGTCGATCGCATTGCGGGTAGGTGGCGTATCCACGACGATGAGGTCGTACCGACCACTCGAGTGAAGGTCGTAGAGCCGCTCCATCGCGATGTAGTCATGGCTCTGAACGAACCGGCCCGTGACCGTTGCGTACATGCGGTTGTCGAGGATTCGATAGGCGGTCTCCTCGTTCGGCGCATGGCGCAGGACGAGGTCGTCCCATGACGCCTTGGTGTCGAGCATCGCGGCGTAGAGCTCGCCGCGCGGTTCCATGCCCGCGGCACGGAGCGCCTCGTCGGGCACCCGCCGCGCGATGTTGCCGATCCCCTCCAACCCGAGGGCATCAGCGAGTCGCCGCGCGGGGTCGATCGTGAGCACGAGAACACGCCCGCCGACGCGCACTGTCGCTTCGAGCGCGGTGGCTGCCGCGGTGGTGGTCTTGCCGACGCCGCCGGAACCGCAGAAGACCACGATCTCGCGTGACCTCAGCAATGGCTCCAGGCTCACGCCCGCGGTCCGCTCGCCGCTCATTCGCTCAGCTCCGCGGCCAGCGCGTCAGCCAACACGCTCACCGCATGAGAGGCGTGCTCCGACGCGAACAAGTACGGCAGGTTGACGAGCGGCAGGTCGATCGACTCCCTCAGCCGGGCCAGATGCGGTGTTCGTGACCGTCTCAGGGACAGCGCGAGGCCGACTGCGTCGAGCACGACGCTCGAACCCGGGCCGGCCTCGACCTCGAGCACGCTCATCGCGGCGGGCTCGCGCAGCGCCGCGAGCACCGACTCGTCTCCACGCGTGAGCGGCTCGGGCAGGACGCGATTGATGACGACCGCGCCCAGCGGTACCTCCAGCTCGAGCCGCACGCGCTCGACGAGCTGGATCGTCTCGGAGACCGGCATCTCCTCGGGAGTCGTGACCACGTTCAGGGCTGTGATCTCCGGCGATGCGAGGAGCTCGGTCATCCACTCCGTTTGGGCTCGCACGCGTCCTACCTGCACGAGCTCCCGGATCGCCCGCGGCGAGTCGAGCTGCGCGATCACGTGCCCGCTCGCGGCCGCGTCGACGATGACGATGTCCCAGTCGGCACGACCTTCGAGAGATTCGTGGACCTCCCAGCACACCTTGCCGACCGTGAGGATCTCCTTCACGCCGGGCGCGGCGTTGGCGACGAACTCGAGCACGTTCGCGAGCGGACCGATACCGCCGAGAACAGGGACCCGGACATGAAGGTGGAGGTATTCGCGCAGCGACGCATCGGTGCGCATCTGGAGCAGGTGCAGACCTGGATGTACTTCGATCGGTTTGAAACCAACCGGCGCGTGATCGAACAGCGCGCTCAGGTTGCCCTTGGCATCGACCTCCACCAGGAGCACGCGCTTGCCGCGCTCGGCTGCAAGAAGCGCGGTTGCGGCCGCGACCGTGCTCTTGCCGACGCCGCCCTTCCCCGTGAAGAACAGGAGTCGCCGGTCGAGCAGATCGAGACGCTCGGCCCCATGGCTGATGGGTGCCGGTTGCACTGCTCCGCGGGCGTTCGACTCAGCCGCCGAACCCGACGCGCTTCGCCCCGCTCTCGGTCTCGATCTCGACGTAGGCCACGCGATCCGCGGGCACACCAACGCGGCGTCCCTTCGCGTCGGTGAGCCAGAGCACCGAGTCTTCCGTCTTCAACGCGTCGTCGAACGCCTTCGAGACGTCGTCGGGCTTCCCCACGATCTCGAGCGTCAGCTCTTTCGGCGAATGCAGGACTCCGATGCGAACTTCCATCGCCCCGACACTATCCGCGGCAGTCTGCGTTGACGGACTGCGGGCGCGGCGCGAAGGTCCCATCCGTGCTCTGGGCCGCCACCACATCGTTGTCCGACGGTTTCTCGATTCCCCTCCTCGTCGCCGGGACGGCGGTCGCGGCAGGCTGGGTTGCAGCCGCAACCGTCATCGCGCTGGCGCGGCAGCCGCCGCGCATCCGCGCTTCTGCGGCTTCGATGGAGCTGCCCCCCGAATCAACCCCGGTCGCCGGCCTTCTCGTCAACGACTTCGTCCTGCCTGCAGAGACCGCACCCGCGATCCTCCTGGACCTCGCGGCGCGCCGCGTCGTCGAGCTCGACGAGGTGCAGCCGGGGCGGACGATCTGCCGCCTGCGCCGTTCGTCTGACGAACCGCTGGCCAAATACGAGCAACGCGTGCTCGAAAGTCTGCGCGAAAAGGCGGTCGACGGTGTCGTACCGGCCGACGCGCTCACGACCGGGCCCGAAGCGAAGTCGAAGTCTTGGCATCGTGAGCTCGCCAAGGAGGTCGTGGGTGAGACCAAGGCCTCCGGACTGACGCACGACCGATGGCCGCGCGCTGCGGTCATCGCGCTCGGCGCGCTTCTCGCGGTCGCCGTGCTGCTCCTGGCGCTGTCGCTCAAGGAGGACACGAGATCGGCCCCAGACGAGGTGCCGGTCCTCGTCCTCGGTGTGATCGCAGCCGCCATCGCGTTCATCGCCATCGCGGTGCTCATCGTCGGCCGCATGGGTTCGTCGCTCGCGCAGCTCCCGACGGAAGCCGGTCGGGCCGCGGCTGCCCGTGCCGAAGGCCTCGAGCGTCATCTCCGCGAGGACGAGCTCCTCGCCGATCTGGCCCCCGCGGCCGTCAAGATTCGCGGGCGCCACTTCGCGTACGCGGCCGCGTTCGGCGCAGCCCCGCTGGCGGTCGAGCTCCTCCCGATGGGAACCGAGGACGACCACCGCGCGTGGAGCCGGTTCGGCGGTCGGTGGCGGCGCGTGCGAGTGCGCTACCCGCGGGTGTGGCCGCCCGTGTGGGGTATGCACCCTGCCTTCGCGCTGTTCGTCGCGATCTTCTGGGGTGGCCTCGCCGGGCTCGCGATCCGGGGACTTGTGGCGCTCGCCGACGCGGACCGGCCGATCGATGTCTCGTCAGACGACTGGCGCTGGGTGGAGCGCGGCGCGTTGCTGGCCATGATCCCGTTCGTGCTCATCCTGGCGTGGGCCCTCGTGGTCTTCGTGCGCGCTGGGGCCGATCTCCCGAGCACTCGCAAGATCACGGGTGATGTCGTACGCGACCGCGTATTCGAGAAGTGGTCGTCGTCGAACGACAGTCCGAAGTACCGGCGCTTCTTGGCAATCGACGATGGCACGAGCGACCGCATCGTGGCGTTCCGCCTCCGCCAGTCGCGGTTGTGGACGGGCCACACGCAGGGTGACACCCTCACGGTCGACGTCTCGCCGCGCCTCGGCTACGTGCGCTCGTTCACGAAGGAGCCAGGGCCCGAGCGGCCCGGCGCCGAAGGCGCCGAGAGCGGGGGTTAGGAGCCGATCTTCAGCTCGGGGTGTGCGCGTCGACGCGGCTTGATCTCCGTGTCGACGATCTCGGCGATCGCACGGAACACTACGGCGGCCTCGTCGTCGGGGTGCGCGACCACGATCGGCCGACCCTCGTCTCCACCCTCTCGCAGCGCGGGCACGAGCGGGATCTGCCCGAGCAGCGGAACCCCGATCTGCGCAGCAAGGTCGCCACCGCCACCGGCGCCGAAGATCTCGTACGTCTTGCTGTCGTCGGCACGGAACCATGACATGTTCTCGATCACGCCGATCACGTCGAGCTCTACCTTCTCGGCCATCGCGGCCGCACGCTGTGCAACCTTCTGCGCGGCGGGTTGCGGTGTCGTCACGACGATTACTTCGGCGCGAGGCAAGAACTGTGCGATCGACAGTGAGATGTCACCGGTGCCGGGCGGGAGGTCCACGACCAGGTAGTCGGGCCGACCCCAGTGCACATCGGTGAGGAACTGCTCGAGTGCCTTGTGGAGCATCGGTCCGCGCCAGATGACGGCCTGATCCTCAGCGGTGAAGAAGCCCATCGAGATCACACGGACACCGTGGGCTTCGGGAGGAACCAGGACGTCGTCGATGATCGCGGGCGGCTCGGCGACACCGAGCATGCGTGGGAGGGAGAAACCCCACACGTCGGCGTCGACCACCGCCACATCCCGTCCGCGTTCGGCCAACGCGATCGACAGGTTGGTGGTCACCGAAGACTTCCCGACTCCACCCTTGCCAGACGCGATCGCGAGCACACGTGTGCGCGCATCGGTGAAGGGGTTCACCCGTGCTCGACTGCCGGGCTTCTGCGCAGCCGCGGCGTCGACGACCGCCAGCGGGTCGGGCGGCGCCTCGCCCTTGAGGACCCGAGCCGCTGCCACCTTCTCGTCGTCGGTCATCTCGCGCACGTCCACGTCGACGCGCTCGATGCCGGGAAGGGCCCCCACGGCGACCTCGACCCGCCGGACGAGCTCATTCCATACCGGGGAGCTCGGCAACGGCTCGGCGAGAGCGACCACGGCGGTGGAGCCGTCGACGGCGACGCCTTGCACGATGCCCAGCTCGCCGATCGGGTGATGCAACCTGGGCTCGTCGAGGTCGGCGATCGCAGCACGGACTGCGGCCTCCGCCACGGGCTCGTGCCTGGGCATTGGGCAGCCTTCCGGGAGGGCGGGATTTTCCACTACGGGCGTAGGTAGAATACCGCCCGTGGCTCCTGAGCCCGCCCTTCAAGAGACGCCCGAGCGTGAGCTGTCCCCGGAAGAGTTCACCGCGGCTGTCGCCGCCGTCACCAACGCCTTCGGCGATCCCACACGACGCGAGATCTTCCTCTTCGTGTGGGCTGCCGCTGACGGGGTCACCGCGAACGAGGTCGCGGAGCACTTCGCGCTGCACCCCAACGTGGCCCGCCACCACCTCGAGAAGCTCACGAGCGGCGGCTACGTCACGGTCGCAGCCGCACGTGCCGAGGGAACGCGACCGGCAGGGCGGCCCTCGAAGCGTTACTGCGCCACCGACCTCGACAACGCGCTCTCGCTCCCCCTGAAGCACGACGACGTTCTCGCCGGGTTGCTTGCCCGAGCGCTCGATGCGCTCGGGCCCGAACAGGCCGAGACGCTCGCCAACGAGGTCGGCTACGAGTACGGCCGCGTCCTCGCGGACCGCATGGAGCCGGGTGACGGTCACCGGTCGGCTCGGACCGCGGTCGCCGCGGTGGCCGACGCGCTCACCGCGCACGGGTTCGCCGCTCATGCCGAGGCGAGCGGTGACCAGCTGTCGATCGTGTCCGAGTGCTGCCCATTCGGCGAGACCGCGCAGCGCTACCCGCACGTCGTGTGCGCGCTCGACCGAGGGATGATCCGCGGGATGCTCGCCGGCCTGTACGGCGAGACGTCACCGCACTTCGCGGCGAGCCGACCCGATGGCGACGCCCATTGCGTCGCCCGCGTCTAGACATCGATCTTGCCCCGCACCTACCTCGACCACGCTTCGTCCTCACCGCTTCGTCCCGCGGCACTCGACGCGATGCTCCCGTACCTGCGGGAGCATCACGCCGACCCTGGCCGCGTGCACTCCGACGGGAAGATCACCCGAGTCGCGGTGGAAGACGCACGCGAGCGTGTAGCCGCCCTGTGTGGCGCCCGCCCGCGAGAGGTCGTGTTCACTGCCACCGGCACCGAGTCGGTCAACACCGCCGTGTGGGGTGCAATCACCCGCGGTCTCGAAGAGCACAGCACAACGCGTGCCCACGTCGTCACCAGCGCGGTCGAACACTCTGCCGTCCTCGATGCGTGCCGCCGGAGCCCGGTCGACGTCACGTACGTCGGTGTCGACCATCTGGGTCGGTTCTCGGCCGACGAGGTGTTGGCCGCCCTCCGTGAGGACACCGTCCTCGTGTCCGTGCAGCTCGCCAACCACGAAGTCGGGACGCTTCAAACCGCGGTGCCAGAGATCGTCGCCTCGGCGCGCGAGCGGGGCGTGCTCGTCCACGTCGACGCGTGTGCGGCCGCCGGTCACATCACCCTGGACTTCTCCGACCTGGCCGCCGACCTCTGCTCGGTCACGGCACACAAGCTCGGCGGCCCCAAAGGCGCGGCCGCGATGCTCGTGCGACGAGGCCTGCGGGTGCCGCCCCTGATCGTCGGCGGCGCTCAAGAACGGGCACGGCGCGGTGGCATCGAAGACGTGCCGGCGATCGTCGGCTTTGGCGCCGCGGCGGCTGAGCTCGCCGAGGGCGACCGGCTCGCACTGGAGGCCAAGACCGCCCGAAAGCGGACCGACCGGCTGTTGGTGGGTGCGCTCGGTGTCCCCGATGTCACCCAGCTGGGTGACCCCGATGCCCGCTTGCCGAACCTCGTGTGCCTCGGGGTGGGCGGCGTCGAGGCCGAACCCGTGCTGCTCGGACTCGACCAGCGCGGCGTGGCGGTGCACTCGGGATCGTCGTGCTCGAGCGAGGCGCTCGAGCCGTCGCCGGTGCTCGAAGCGATGGGAGTCGATGCGGACAAGTCCCTGCGGGTGAGCGTGGGCTGGAGCTCCACGGATGCTGATGTCATTGCGTTCACGGCCGCGTTCCCTGAGGTCGTCGCCAAGCTGCGAGCCCTGCGGTCGGACTGACCGCCACATGGCTCGGGAAGAGATCGTCGTCTCGTCGTTGTTGGAGGTCACATGATCCCGGTGAAGCGGCTCAACCACGCAGTTCTGTACGTTCGCGACGCGGCACGGGCCGCGGCCTTCTACCGGGAGGCATTCGGCTTCCAGGTCGTCGCGGAGATGCCAGGAGCGGCGTTCCTACGGGCGGCGGGCTCCGACAATCATCACGACCTCGGTCTCTTCTCGGTCGGTGACGATGCCCCCGGCCCCGCGCGCGGAGCCGTCGGCCTGTACCACCTCGCATGGGAGGTGCCGTCGATCCGTGATCTCGCGAACGGTCGCGACACGCTCACCCGACTCGGCGCACTGGTCGGCGAGAGCGACCACGGCGCCACGAAGTCGCTCTACGGCCGCGATCCCGATGGCAACGAGTTCGAGGTGATGTGGCTGGTCCCGCGGGACCAATGGGGCGAGCATGAGAACGATGCGTCGATTGCTCCACTCAACCTCGATGCGGAGATCGCGCGCCACGGCTGACGGAACGCCAAGAGCGGCTCGCTAGTCTGGCCGCATGCCGACAACCCAGAGCTGGTCCGAGCTCGCGGCGGGTCTCACCGACACACTTGCGCTCAACGCGCCACCCATCGCGATCACGTTCTCCGACGCGCCGCCCGACGGAGTCGACGCGTTCGATGCACCGATGCCCGAGCCGATGCCCGACGGCCGCACCGGACGGGTGCCCGCGGGCTGCGTGTTCTGGATGCGCGCGACCGACGCGACGTTCTCCACCGTCGCCGAGGACCACGGGAACTGCTCGGTCGGCAGCATGACGCACGGCTTCAAGACACTCGACGAGGTTGCCGGCAACTCCGACGTCGCCGCGTTGCTCGATTCGGGCTGGGTGACGATGGACGTCGTGCCGCAGATCCCGGTGATCACCGAGCGCCCGGGCGCGGTCACGTACGGACCGCTCGCCGACTCACCGGCCGACCCCGACGTCGTGCTCCTCCGCGTCAACGCCAAGCAGCTGATGGTGCTCTCCGATGCACTGCCCGAGCTCCGCATCGAGGGCAAACCCCAATGCCACATCGTCGCGGTGGCCAAGGAGCACGGCGAGATTGCGGCGAGTGTTGGCTGCGCCTTGAGCCGCGTCCGCACGGGGATGTCGGCCAACGAGATGACCTGCGCGATTCCCGCAAGCAAGCTGGCTGACGTGCTCGGAACCATCCAGCACAACGCCACCGCCGACACGGCGGTCGCGCGCTACGCGGCCGAAGACGCCAAGCGCTTCCAATAGCCTCGCTCGTTCGCTGCGGCGCAGGGTACCTGCGCCGCGGGCGCTCGCTCCCTGGCGAGCACCTCCGCTGCGCTCCGGTGCCGCGCGGTCTTGCGAACTACTTCTTGGCGGACTCGAAGTAGGGGTTCGTGCCGGACGCGTGGTCGGTGACGTCGATCACCTTCTCGATCTCGGGCACACCCTCGAGGATCGCGACCTCGATGCCCTGAGTCAGCGTGACCGCGGCCATGCCACACCCCTGACACCCACCACCCATGCGCACGTACGCCACACCGTCCTCCACCGCCACGAGCTCGGCAAAGCCGCCGTGCGCCGCAATCGCCGGGTTGATCTCAGTGTCGAGGATGGCGAGGACCTTCTGGGGCAGCTCACCCGAGAGGTCGGGAGCGGGTCGATCTCCCCACGGCGCCGCGGGCGCGGGGACGTTCGGGTTCTGCATGATCATCCCGGCGCCGGTGAAGTCCAGCGTTGCGCCCGAGAGCTTCTCGGCGCTGTCTCGGTCGAGCACCACCGAGAGATCGTCGTGTCGCTGCACGATCCCGCTCGACGCCGCCTCTTCGAGCGGTCGCAGCTCCATCGTGTAGGTGTAGGCGCCGTTGGCTTCGCCGCTGACCTCGATCCACAACGCGAGCGATTCGGCGTCGGGCTCAGCCGACCGCACCTCGAGGATCTTCGTGCGCGCTTCGTCGGTCAGCGTCACCAACGGATCCACCACGTCGCTCATGTGGCCATGATAGGCCCGTGGCCCGGATTCTCCTCCTTCTGCCCACGGCGACCTATCGAGCCCCCGACTTCATCGCGGCGGCCCGCTCATTGGGCGTCGAGGTGGTCGTGGCGTCAGAGGAGAAGCCGGTCCTCGCCGACACGATGGGCGACCGGGCAGTGGTGGTCCCGCTCGACGAACCCGAGGCCGGGGCATCGGCCATCGAAGCGCTCGACGCACGACGGGGGATCGATGCGGTCGTCGCCGTCGATGACCAGGGAGTACTCGTCGCCGCGCACGCCGGCGAGCGCCTCGGCTTCCCCCACAACCCGCCGGACGCGGTGGCGCGCACGCGCGACAAGGCCGCGATGAGGGCGGCCCTCCAAGCGGCAGAAGTCCCTCAACCGCGCTTCGCCGTCTTCGATGATCCCGATGTCGTCCCCGACCTGGGCTTCCCGTGCGTCGTGAAGCCCGCGGGCCTGTCCGCGAGCAGAGGCGTGATCCGCGCCGACGACTCCGATGCCGCGCGCACAGCCGCGCGCCGAGCCCACGACATCGTCGGCGGTGGCACGTTGCTCGTCGAGGAGTACGTGCCCGGCGCCGAGCTCGCCCTCGAAGGACTGCTCCGCGTCGGCCAGCTCGAAGTGCTGGCGCTGTTCGACAAGCCCGACCCCCTGGAAGGCCCGTTCTTCGAGGAGACCATCTACGTGACGCCGGCTCGCATCAGTGCAGACACGTCGATCCGCATCGAGCGTGTCGTCGCCGACGCCGCGGCCGCGCTCGGGCTGCGCGAGGGCCCGATCCACGCGGAGGTTCGCGTCGACGGCGATCGAGTCTGGGTGCTCGAAGTAGCCGCCCGCTCGATCGGTGGGCTCTGCGCTCGGACCCTTCGCTTCGGTGCGGGGATCAGCCTCGAGGAAGTGATCCTGCGTCATGCGCTCAGGCGCGACCTCGACGGGTTGACGCGCGAGTCGATGGCGTCCGGCGTGATGATGTTGCCGATCTCCGGCGCGGGACGCCTGGTCGCAGTCAACGGACGAGAAGCGGCGCGCGCAGTGCCCGGAATCGTCGGCTTGGAGATCACGATCCCCGTCGGCCGCGACATCCGACCCCTTCCGGAGGGCGACCGCTACCTCGGCTTCTTGTTTGCGCGGGCGGCAACGCCCGACGAGGTCGAGGCCGCGCTTCGTACCGCCCACGCCGCCTTGGAGATCGAGATCGCGGGCTGACGGACGGCGACGATCGACGCACTACGGTCGTTGGTGATGCGCGTGCTGCTCGTCGCTTCGTATGAACTCGGCCATCAGCCGTTGTACGTGGCGGCACCAGCCGGCCTGCTGCGCGAGCGCGGCCACCAGGTCCGGTGCCTCGACCTGTCGATCGAGCCGTGGGATCCCGAGGCCGTTGCCTGGGCCGAACGAGTCGCGTTCTCGGTGCCGATGCACACCGCCATGCGGATCGCCCGTCGGGCGATCGAACGCGTGCGAGAGCAGCAACCGGAGCTTCCGATCGCATGCTTCGGCTTGTACGCCCCGTTCATGGCGGACGTGGCCGACCGCGCTCTCGGGGGTGAGACGGATCCAGCATTGATGGACTGGATCGAACACGGTGGAGGCGAGGGTGTCATCCACCTCGGTCGAGGTGCGGCTCGCGCCGGCGCGCCCCTCCCCGCCCGGGATCTGCTCCCGACACTCGATCGCTATGCGCACCTGGCTGTGGACGGCGAGGAGCGGTTGGTCGGCTACGTCGAGGCGAGTCACGGTTGCGCCCACCGGTGCCGGCACTGCCCGGTGCCCGTGATCTATGACGGCCGCCTCCGGGTCGTCAACGTCGACGCAGTGATCGCCGACGTGACGCAACAGGTGGCTGCGGGCGCGCAGCACATCACCTTCGGTGATCCCGATTTCCTGAATGGGGCGCACCACTCGCTGCGGGTTGTGCGCGCGCTCCACGACCGGTTCCCCGACCTCACGTTCGACTGCACCGTGAAGGTCGAGCACGTGCTGCGCCACGAGGACATCTGGTCGGAGCTCGCGGCGGCCGGTTGCCTCTTCGTGGTCTCAGCCTTCGAGTCGGTGGACGACGCCACACTGGATCGGCTCGACAAGGGCCACACGGCCGGCGACGCGGCGCGTGCGGTCACCCTGCTGCGCGCGCACGGCATCGAGGTCCGCCCGTCGTGGATGCCCTTCACGCCGTGGACGAGCCTCGATCAGATCCACGCCTTGCTCGAGTTCGTCGCCGAGCACGATCTCGTCGCCAATGTCGATCCGGTGCAGTACACGATTCGGTTGCTTCTGCCCGAGGGCTCCCTGCTGCTCGGCCACCCCGACCTCACACCGCACCTCGGGCCATATGACGCCGAACGCTCGAGCTACACGTGGCGATCGATCGACCCCGCAATGGACGACCTCCAGCAGCGCCTCGCGGCGCACGTCGAGGCGCGCGTCGGCGCCGGTGATGACATCGCGCGCATCTACCAGGGGCTTCGGGCCGAGTGCGGTCTCGGGCCGGCATCTCTCCCCGCGGGGGTGAGCCAGGGACGACCGCGGCTCACCGAATCGTGGTTCTGCTGCGCGGAACCCACCGCCCATCAGCTCGGCGGGCTGCGTCAGTCAGCGATGTAACTGACGGACTGGACCTTCCAGCCGGCCGCCTCGGTACCGGCGAGAGCAAGGTTCACGGCGCCACCCTCGTACGTGTACGAGCACGTCGGCATCCCAGGGTCGTCAAAGCAGCCTTGCCACGTGTACTGCGCACCTGCACCGCTGTTCTCGAAGATCTTGGTTGCGGCAGCTTCCGTCGCGCAACGCCCCGCCGCGGCCTGATCTCCGGCGATCCAGGACTCGACGAACGTCTTCGCCGCTTCTTCCGCGGTCGTACAGATGATTCCTACGGTCACCGGTGTTTCCCCGCCGGTCGTGGTCACCGTCACGAGCGTCGTCGTCGTCGAGCTGCTGGTCGTCGTGGTCGCGTCGATGGCGACGCTGTTGTTGTCGTCGCCGCTGAATGCCAGCACCACGCCCGCCGCGACAAGGACGAACACGAGCGCCGCGACACCGCCGAGGAGCCACCGCTCACGATTCATGTGCTTGCCCCTCCCGCCTCTTCGGCTCGCAGCACGTTGAGCGCGGAGCCGGCCCGGAACCATTCGACGTGTTCGGGCGACATCGTATGTGTGGTCTCGATCTCGTCGCTCGTGCCGTCGGCATGCTGAATGACGACCCGGACCGGTCGATCTGGCGCGAGTGACGCAAGATCGACGATGTCGACCGTGTCATCAAACCGAAAGAGGTCGTAGTCAGCGGGGTTCGCAAAGGTGAGCGCGAGCACCCCCTGCTTCTTCAAGTTGGTCTCGTGGATCCGGGCGAACGACCGCACAATCACAGCCCGACCGTTCATGAACCGCGGCTCCATCGCGGCGTGCTCGCGCGAGGAGCCCTCGCCGTAGTTCTCGTCGCCGATCGCGATCCAGGCGATGCCGGCCTCCTTGTACGCCTTCGCGATCTCCGGCAGCGGCTTCACGGAGCCATCGCGAACGTCGATCCCCGTCCCGGCGCCTTCGGGCGCGAACGCGTTGTTCACGCCCATGAACAGGTTCTGGGAGATGTTCGTGAGGTGGCCGCGGTAGGTGAGCCACGGGCCCGCGGGCGAGATGTGGTCGGTCGTGCACTTGCCGACCGCCTTCATGAGCACGCGCAGCCCGGTGAGGTCTTGTCCATCCCACGCCGGGAACGGCTCGAGCAGCTCGAGTCGGTCGGAGTCGGGCTTGACCACGACCTTCACCTTCGAGCCATCGGCCGCCGGCGGGACGAATCCCGACTTGCCGGGATCGAAGCCCTTCGCGGGAAGCTCCTCGGCGGTCGGCGCGGTGAGCATCACCGTGTGGCCGTCGTCGGCCTCGATCGGCTCGCGGAGGAAGTCGTGATCGAGCCGACCGGTCAGCGCCATCGCGACGACGGTCTCCGGCGATCCGATGAACGACAGCGTGGCCGGGTTCCCGTCGTTGCGGCGGGGGAAGTTTCGGTTGAACGACGAGACGATCGTGTTCTGCATGCCTAGCTGCATGTCGTCGCGCCGCCACTGACCGATGCAGGGGCCGCACGCGTTCGCCAGCACGGTCGCGCCGATCGCTTCGAGATCCTTGAGGTAGCCGTCGCGCTTGATCGTGGCCCGGACCTGCTCCGATCCAGGGGTGATCAGGAGGGGGGTACGGACCTTGAGCCCCGCGGCCTTTGCCTGACGCGCGACGTGAGCCGCGCGTCCGATGTCCTCGTAGGACGAGTTGGTGCACGAACCGACGAGCGCGTACGAGATCTCGACCGGGTATCCCTCCTTCTTGGCCGCCGCCTTCACCTCGGAGATGGGGCGGTCGAGGTCGGGGGTGTGCGGCCCGACGAGGTGCGCCTCGAGCTCGTCGAGGTTGATCTCGATCACACGGTCGAAGAACCGCTCCGGGTCATCGTCGATCTCGGGATCGCACCGCAGGTGCTCGGCGCACCCATTCGCGAGCTCGGCGATATCGGACCGCTTGGTGGCTCCGAGGTACGCCGCGGCGCGCTCGTCGTACGGGAAGAGCGAACACGTGGCGCCGATCTCTGCGCCCATGTTGCAGATCGTTGCCTTGCCCGTGGCCGAGATCGACGCCGCGCCGGGACCGAAGTACTCGACGATCGAGCCGGTACCACCCTTCACAGTGAGGATGCCGGCCACCTTGAGGATCACGTCTTTCGCGGCAGCCCATCCGGAGAGCCGGCCCGTCAGGCGCACGCCGATCAGGTTCGGGACGCGCGTGTTGAACGGCCATCCGGCCATGACATCCACCGCGTCCGCGCCGCCGACACCAATCGCGACCACACCGAGGCCGCCGGCGTTCGGGGTATGGCTGTCGGTGCCAATCATCATCCCGCCGGGGAACGCGTACTGCTCGAGCACGACCTGGTGGATGATCCCGGATCCCGGCTTCCAGAAGCCGATGCCGTACCGCGACGACACGGTCCGCAGGAACTCGTACACCTCGGAGTTGGTGTCGAGTGCGCGCTTGAGGTCGCGGTCGGCGCCGACATGCGCTTGGATCAAGTGGTCGCAGTGCACCGTGGTCGGCACCGCGACAGTGGGGAGACCAGCGGTCATGAACTGCAGCAGCGCCATCTGCGCAGTTGCGTCCTGCATCGCCACCCGATCGGGGCGGTAGTCGGCATAGTCGACGCCGCGCTCGATGCCCACGGTCTCGGGATCGGCCGCGTGCGCGAAGAGCACCTTTTCGGCGAAGGTCAGTGGTCGACCGAGGCGTCGCCGAGCGGTCTCGACGCACTCCGGATAGCGCGCGTACAGCGCCTCCACGAGCTCCACGGGCGCGGTGGGCCCGACCTGGGACTCGGCCATGTGCATGCTCCGGAGGTGCGCGGCGGTCACCCGAGGCTACCGCCGCCAAGCGGTCGCGCTGGCACCGCGCTAGGAGCGAGGCACCTCCTCGACCACCACCGAGCGCATGACGTCTCCGACTTGGGTGGCCTGAGCCACATCGACGCCCTGCACCACGTGGCCGAAGAGGTTGTAGTCCTTGGAGAGCTTGCGCGTGCAGTCGTCGATGCAGATGAAGAACTGCGAGCCGTTCGTGTTGGGCCCCGCGTTCGCCATCGCGACGGCACCGAGCGTGTACTCGCCCTTCACGGGCTCGTCCTCCCACTTGTAGCCAGGACCGCCGGTGCCCGTGCCCTCGGGGCAACCGCCCTGGATCACGAAGTCGGGGACGACGCGGTGGAAGGTGAGGCCGTCGTAGAAACCCGATCGGGCGAGCCCGACGAAGTTGTTGACGCTCTCGGACGCGAGCTGCGGATCGAGGTCCATGACGATCGTGCCGCGATCAGTGGTGACCGTGGTGCGGTACAGCTTCGACGCGTCGGTCTGAGGATCGGGTTTGCTCGGCATCGGTCGGCCTTTCGCTGGAGGGATCAGAGGGCGGTCGTCGTGCGGGGTTCGAGAGCGGCGGTCACATCGGCGAGGAGCTGACGGGCCTGGTCGACGAAGCGACCTTCGGGCGCGAGGATCAGGTAGCGCTGGAGATCGCCCTGGGCCGCGGCGAAGTCCTGGAACTCGTTCGCCAAGATGATCGCACGGAAGAACCGCGCGTCGGGAAATTCGGGATCGATCTCCACTGCCGCATCGAGGCGAGTCATGGCCTCGTCCACCAGTCCGGCGGCCTGCTCAGGTGCAGCGGCGGCCGCGAGATAGAGGACACGGCCCGACTGTGCGAACGCCTCGGCGTTGGCGGGATCGAGACGGATCACCTCGTCGTACTGCTCGAGGGCGCCTGCGAGGTCGTCGTCCTCCTCCAGGTAGCTCGCGAGCAGCAGACGGTTGTTGACGTTGGTCGGGTCACGCTCCAGCGCGGCCTCGAGCTCTTGGCGGGGGTTCCCGCGCTCGGGTCGTGTCGACGACGTGCCGGTATTTCCTGACGAGGTCTCACCCGCGCCCCTTCCTCCCAGCGCGGTGGCGAGCGCTACCGCCGACCCGATCGCGAACACCGCGATCGCTCCGATCACAGCGGCGCGGCGCCCCCAAGGGATCGACGGCGCGTTCGGACGGGCGTCGATGCCGTCTCGCAACGCGCGGATGACAGCCGCCGCGCGCGCGGTGTAGTCATCGTGCAACGCGGCGTACGACTCCTCGTCGATCCCGCCTGCCGCACGCTCTGCCTCGAGATCGTCGAGCGAGCGGAGCAAGAAGTCGCGCTCGTCCTCCAGGTGCGCGCGAGATTCGACATCAGGGCCATTGACACTCACGTTCGGCGAGCCTTGTCGACGAGGGCTTCGTCGGCATCGGTCGCGTGAAGCAATGGCTCTCGCCGCCAGCGCCGGGACGCGAGCACCAAGGTCGCCGCGCCCGCGATGACCAACACGATCGGCAGACCCCACAGCAGTACGCCAAGCCCGCTGCTCTCCGGTCTGAGCAGGATCGACTCCCCGTAGCGCTCGGCATACGCCTGCCGGATCTCGTCGTCGGACTCGCCGGCCGCGATGCGCCGTCGCAGATCGGCTCGGATCGCGCGCGACGTGGGGGCTAGTGACTGCGCCACCGACACGCCGTCACATTCGGGGCATTGGATCTCCGCGGCCAAGTCCCGCGCACGAGCCTGCGGCGTGACTTTGCCGCCCTGCGACGCCGCGAACACGACCGCACCGGCAACGAGCACACCGAGCAGGACCCAGGCCCCTCGCCGAAGGGTCACCGCCGGGCCTCGGCAAGGAGCTTTTCGAGGGTTCCCTTGGTCGAAGGTCCGTATTGGAACCCGACGACCCGTCCGTCCGGACTGATCGCGAATGTCTCGGGCTGGCCGCGCGTGCCGAACGCCAATGTCGTTTCTGATCCAGGATCGAGTCCGATCGTCCAGCCGAGGTTCTCCGCGTCCACGTACTCGCGTATTGCATCCTCCGTGTCGTCACGGACGATTCCGAGCATGACGAAGTCGGCGTCGTCGGCGTGGGCAACGTAGAACGCCTTCAGCGCGGGCAGCTCCTGATGGCACGGGATGCACCAGCTGTTCCAGAAGTTCACGATCACGGCGCGCCCTGTCAGGTCCGCCTCCGTCATCACGTCACCCTCCAGCGTGCGAACCGAGAACGCCGGCACGGCATCGCCCACGAGCGCGCTCTTCTTCGATTCAGCCTGTGGGTCCGCACCGATCTGCGTGGCGAGGACCACGGCAAACGCCAGCACGATCGCGGCGATGCTCAGAGCAACCCAGCGTGTGGGGTGCCTCACACCGGCACTTCCTCGAGCGAACGCGCCTCATGGGGACTCTCGGCGGGAGGCGGAGTTGGCATGTCGCCGCGCGGCCGACGGAGAAGCGACGGAACAAGGGCCACGAGCGTGCCGAACGCCACGACGCCGCCGCCGAACCACAGCCACACGATCATCGGATTCACCGCGACGCCGATCGTCACCCGTCCCCGCTCGCTCGGTGACGACACCAACGTGAGGTACACGTCGCGAATCAGACCCTCCTTTACGTCCGGTGTACCGATCCCCGACGTGCGACCAGGGAAGCTCGAGATCGCCGGCGTGTACGCGCCGAAGTCGTCATCACCGCGCTCGATGCGAACCCGTGCTTCTACGGTCGTCTTCTGGTCCGACGCAGTCTGGCGCGACCCGAGGTAGGTGACGGTGTAACCGGCCACCGTCGCCGACTCCCCGCGCGTGAGTCGGACCTCTCGGCGCGTGGAGTAGCTGCTCGAAGCGACAAGGGCAACCGCGATGAGAACGATCCCCGTGTGCACGATCAGCCCGCCGTACAACCGCGGGTTGGAGCGGATCGCACGGATGGTCGCCGTCGGCCACGCTTCGCCATTGGCTTGACGGCGAGCGCGAGCACCAACCGTGAATTGGCGGACGATTCCCGCCAGTGCGAATGCAGCGAGCCCGAACGTCACGGTGTCGGTGATGCCGTTCGTGCCGATCGCGATGGCGAGCACCATCGTCACCGCGCCGATCCATGCAGGAACCAACAAGCGCCGCTGGAGGACGTCGCCACCCGCCGCCCGCCATGGCAGCGCGGGCGCCACAGCCATCAAGAACAGGAGCGCCAAGCCGAGCGGCGTGGTCATGCGGTTGAAGTACGGCTCGCCCACAGACAGGCGCCGTCCCTGGAGCGCCTCGGCGAGCAGCGGGTACACGGTGCCGAGCAGCACGACGAACGCCAATCCCGCAAACAGCAGGTTGTTGCCGAGGAACGCCGACTCGCGTGACACGGGCGAGTCGATCCGACCAGGCGCCCGAAGTCGGTCGCCTCGCCAAGCGATCAGACCAATGCCAGCCGCGGCGACCAGCGCGAGAAAGCCGAGGAGCCACGGCCCGATCGGCGACTCCGTGAACGAGTGCACCGAGTTGAGGACGCCTGATCGTGTCAAGAACGTGCCCAGGATGGTGAGGCAGAACGTCGCGATTACCAGCGACAGGTTCCAGACCCGCAGCATCCCGCGACGCTCCTGCACGATCACCGAATGGATGAACGCGGTGCCCGTGAGCCACGGGAGCAGCGATGCGTTCTCGACCGGGTCCCACGCCCAGTAGCCACCCCAGCCGAGCACCTCGTAGCTCCACCAACCGCCGAGGATGATGCCGACGGTGAGGAAGCCCCACGCGATGAGGGTGGCGCGCCGGATGTCGGCCAGCCATCCCTCGCCGAAGCGCCCGGTCGCCAGCGCGGCGATCGCGAACGCGAACGGCAGCGTGAACCCGACGTAGCCGAGGTACAGCATCGGCGGGTGAATTGCCATCAACGGGTGGTTCTGAAGGAGTGGATTCGGTCCGAGTCCGTCAGCCGGCGTGTTCGGGAGCCGTTGGAACGGGTTGGCCGGTCCGAGCATCAACGCGAAGAAGAACAAGGCGACGCACAGTCCGACGAGCAACGCCCACGCGACAAGCGGGTCGGTCGAGCGATCACGGAAGCGGTGCGCGGCGAACGCGAGGTATCCACCGAGCACGAGAGCCCACAGGAGGATGGATCCTTCGAGGTTCGCCCACATTCCTGCGATCGTGTAGAGCAACGGCGTCGAGCGCGCGTTGTTCTCGAACACGTAGCGGAGCGAGAAGTCGTGCGTGAGCAACGCCCATTCCATCGCGACAACCGCAATCACGGCGGCCGCCAGCACTGCAAACGCGAAACGGCGACCGAGTCGAAGCAGATTGGGGTCACGCTGCGCGAGGCCGCGTGCGAGTGTGGCGACGCCGAGCCCGGACCCTGCCGCGCCGAGCGCGATTGCGAAGACTCCGAGATACGCCTTCATTTGGTGTCGTCCGCTCCGCCCGTCTTCACCTTCGGCGGCGTGTACTCGTTCCCATGGCGGATCAGGATGCGATCGGAGTCGAAGGCCTCACCGCGGCTCCAGTTGCCTTCACAGACGACCGGCACGCCGTTCTTGAACAAGTCGGGAGGATCACCGCGGTGCACCACGACGGCGGTGCCCTTTCCGTCCGTGATCTCGAACCGAACGCCATTCGCGGTCTCCGAGACCGAACCTGGCACGACTTCGCCGGCAAGCCGGAAGCGGTCCGTCCCTTGTTCAGATCGATCGCGCACGGCCTCGGAAACCGTGCGGAAGTAGACGACGTTCTCCGAGAGGACCACGCCGAGCACAACAATCGCGACCAAGGCTGCGGCGCAACACGCGATCGCGACAAGGGCACGACGCCGGCGGGTCTCCGCCGTAGTACTGCGGACTTCGGTCATGTGTCGGCGTCGAGCTTCTCGGCGCGCCGGATCCTGCGGCCGAGGCGCAGCCAGTAGATGAGCAAGGTCGCCGCGGTAATCACCCAGCCCGTGATCACGTACTCCGCGAACCTCATCGACCGGCCCCTACCTCAGCCGGATCGGTGGGTCGCGCGCCACGCACGCGTTCCTCGATCGCCTGTTGCAGCTCACGGTCATCCAAGCCTTCTTGCAGGCATTCGAGCCGGTAGCGCCGGTCGAGCAGGTACACGTACAGCAAGGTGAATGCCAGGACGCCGAACCAGAGAGTGAACGCCATCACGCCGTGGATGTGGGCCTTGAGCTCCGGGTCGAAGACCGTCGCCTCCTGATGGAGCGTTCGCCACCACGTGACCGAGAAGTGCACGATCGGCACGTCGACGAACGCGATCAGCGCAGCAATGGCGCAACGCCGCGCTCGAGCTTCGGGGTTGCCAGGAACGCGACGCAACGCGAGATACCCGAGATACAAGAAGAAGAGGACCGCGGTAGTCACGAGCCGCGCGTCCCACGCCCACCACACGCCCCACACGGGCCGTCCCCACAACGACCCCATCAAGAGGGTGATCCCGGTGAACAGCACACCGAGCTCAGCCGACGCTCCCGCGATGCGGTCCCACACAATCGAGCGGGTGCGTGGCCACAACCACAATCCCGACGCGAGCGCGGTGACGCCGAACGCGAGGTAGGCGATCCACGCCGCCGGAACATGGAGGTACATCAGCCGCTGCGCATCGCTCTGCACCTCATCGGCTGGCGCACCCCAGAGGCCGAAGAGCGCGAGCACGACCAACGAGGCGAGCGTGACCCAACCCAGGGCCCGTGCGACCACCGGCTTCAGCAGGGTCATGCTTCCTCCAGGAGCGACCCGAAGGCCAACGTCCCGATTGACGTGTACAGCACCGCGAAGACCGCGAGGAGTCCGATCCAAGGCCACGCTTCGGACGGGACGCCGTCGATCGCCGCTTCCCACGCTCGCGTCGCCGCGAGCAACACCGGTGACACCACCGGGAACAGCAGCACCGGCACCAACGTCTCGCGCGCGCCCGATGACGCCGCGAGCACGCCGTAGAGGGTACCGGTGGATGCCACGCCCACGGTCGCGAGCAAGGCGGTGAGCACGATCGGGGCGACCGACCCGAGCGCGACATCGAAGAGCACGATCACCCCCACGCTGAGCACTGCTTCCAGCGCCAAGAGCTCCACGGCGACCGCGGCGGCCTTGCCCAGGAAGATCGCGGCCGGATCGAGACCCGAGAGACGCAAGCCATCGCGGGCGCCATTCTCAGCTTCGAGTGCAAACGAGCGCGACACAGCCAGGAGGGCGGCAAGCAGCACGGTCACCCAGAAGAGGCCCGGCGCGACGTCGCGGAGCACGCCGCGGTCAGGATCGAGCGCGAACGCGAAGAGCAACAGCACCACCAACCCGAACGGCAAGATCTGCTCGGCGGTGACGCGCGAACGACGTTCGATCCGCAGGTCCTTGCCTGCGATCAGCGACGCCTCTTGCACCAGGTTCACCTCTCTGGTCGCACTCGCTCGCCGGCCGGGGTACCCGGCCGTCGCCCTTCGGGCCGCTCGTCGCTCCTGCGAGCTCCCTTGCTTCGTTCGGTCGCCGCCGCGAACGTCCCGTTGGCCTGTCCGGCGGTCAGCACCACTTCGCGACTGGCGAGTGCGCGGGTTCGATCGAGCTCGTGTGACGCCACCAACACCGTCCGATTCTCTGCCGCTGCTGCCGTCAACAGGGCATCGAGGACCGCGCGGCCCTCGGCGTCGAGCCCGGCATGGGGCTCGTCGAGCAGGAGGAGTCGCGGTTCTCGCGAGAGTGCGACGGCCAGCGCGAGGCGCCGCCGCTGCCCGGCCGAGAGCCTGGAATGCGTTACTCCGGCGGAGCGCTCGAGGCCGACGCGCTCGAGCGCCGCATCTGCGGCCGATGTCGCCGAACCGGAAGCGCGGGCCGCAAACAGCAGGTTCTCGCGCACGGTGAGATCGTCGTAACAGAAGGTCTCATGGCCGACGAAGGCGAGCTCTC
Source organism: Acidimicrobiia bacterium (assembly GCA_040881685.1). NCBI lineage: Bacteria > Bacillati > Actinomycetota > Acidimicrobiia > Acidimicrobiia bacterium. The sequence continues at coordinate 106,804 of JBBECS010000054.1, forward strand.
GGCGATGTGACCCTCGATCGCGGGAGAGATCGTGCCCGAGCACTTCTGCCTGCCCCTCGTGCAAGCGCACCAGGCCGGCGATGAGCCTGAGCAACGTTGTCTTGCCCGCGCCATTGCCACCGGAGAAGAGAACGACGTCGCCGGGAGCGACGTCGAGATCCACGCCTGCCAGCGCCGGAAACCGGCCGAGGAGGCATACGGCGGAGCGGAGACGGACAACGGGCTGCACAGCGCCTCCGAGGGAGGGTCGCCAAGTGTACGAAGCCTTACCGCCTTCGGGCGAACCGCCGTGAGAGATCACCATGTAACGAAACCGAGGCCCGTCACCCGTAGGATCGCAGGGTGCGGCGTGTGATCGGAGCCATCGGACGGTCGTTCGTGACCGTCGGCGTGCTCATCCTGCTGTTCGTGACCTACCAGCTGTGGGGCACCGGCCTCTACGCCTCGCGCGAACAGGACCGACTCCGCGATGAGTTCACGAGCTCGCTCGACCGACGCAGCAATGAGCCAACTCCGAGCACGTCCACCACGGGAGTCACGGCGCCGGCCGTTACGACGACGACGTCGCCGCCAGCGCGGTTGACGCCGCTCGCGCACGATGGGGAACCGATCGCTCAGATCCGCATCCCGCGCATCGCGATCGACTCGATCGTCGTGCAAGGCGTGAGCCGCGACAACTTGCGCAAGGGTCCCGGGCATTACCCCGATTCCCCGTTGCCCGGACAGGAAGGCAACGCTGCGATCGCCGGACATCGCACCACGTACGGAGCACCCTTCGGGAGCCTGGAGCAGCTCGAGAAAGGTGATCGAATCTTCATCCGCACCGCGCAAGGCGACTTCACGTACGAGATCTTCCAAGCGAACCTCGTGGTGAAGCCAACCGATGTCCAGGTGCTCGAACCCGATCGCGTCCGTCCTGCGATCCTCACGCTGACCACCTGCACCCCGAAGTACTCGGCGGCACAACGTCTGGTGGTCAAAGCGGCGCTGCAGGAGGAACCGCTCCCCGCAGCCACACAGTCGCAGGCGAAGCCGACCAAGGCGGGGCTCTCGGGCGAGTCCAGCTCGAAGCTTCCCACTCTGATCGCCGGTCTGATCGCGGCAGTGATCGGCGGGCTGTGGTGGCTCATCTTCCACCGCCACCCGAGTCTGTCGAACTGGCTGATCGGTGTTGTTCCGTTCGGCATCGCGCTCTTCGCGCTCTACGCGTTGTTGGAGCGCGTCTTGCCGTCGAACTACTGATCAGCGTTACGACTCGTCGATGAGCGCGATGAGGTCGCCTTCTTGGACGACGCCGTCGGGTTCCACATGGAGCTCCCGCACGACGCCGGGGACCTCAGTGATGACCGGGATCTCCATCTTCATTGACTCGAGGACCACGATCTCGTCACCTTCGGCGACCATCTGACCCTCGTCGACCCGCACTTGCCAGACATTGGCGGTGATCTCGGCGCGGATCTCATGCATGGACGGGAGCGTAGCGTCAGCTACCCACGGGTCGGCTGGGCGCCGCGGCCGCTTGCTCCACGCCACCGAACGAACGCAACAGCACGAACCAGAGCAGTCCCGCGGCGATTGTTACGACGCCTGCGAACAAGATGGGAACTCTCGGGCCGCCGCTCTCCGTCAAGACCCCACCCACGACGACGCCAGCAACCATTCCCGCGGCGCTCAACAACCCGAACACCCCGGTCACCCGCCCCAGCAGCGCATCGGGGACGAGGCGTTGGCGCACGCTGACCATCTGTGTGTTCGCGAGTGCGAAACCGATCCCCCACGCGGTTTGGGCGACCGCTGCGACCGCCAGCACAGGAGCTGCGCCGGTCGCGATCAAGGCGATGCCGCTGAGCGAGATCGCGCCGACCAGGACACCGCCCGTGCTGAGCTTTCGTTCCAGACGCGCGATGAAGAGGTTGCCCATCACGATGCCCACGGCCCCCGCGGTGATGATCGCGGCATAACCGAGCTCACCGGCGTCCAGGGTGTCCACGACGAAGAGCACCAATGTCGAAAGTGTCGCTCCCAGTGTGAACCCGAGCGTTACCCACATCACTGCCGCAGAGCGGAAGAATGGAACGCCGAACGCGAAACGGAAGCCTTCGCGCAACTCGCTGCGAACCGTGGTCCGCGTCCCGACTCGCTCAGCCCGGTAGCGCCCCCGGAGGGAGAGCAACAGCAGAACCGAGAGCGCGAAGGTTCCGGCGTCGACGGCGAACGGCAACCAGACCGCCGCTCCGAACAAGGCAGCACCGATCGGCGGGGCTGCGAGGTCTTGCGCTCCGTCCTCCACGGCGTACAGCCAGCCGTTTGCAGTGGTCAGTCTTCGCGGCGGGACGACGTCGCGCACCAACGCGATCGCCGACGTGTCGTAGAGGAACTCTCCGACACCGAGTAGGAAGACGACGAGGTAGACGATCGGAAAGCTCACGTCGTCTGAGGCCACGAGCGCGGCGAAGGCACCCATTGCGATGAGGCGCACGAGATCAGCCGCGATCATCACGCGGCGTCGATCACCACGGTCCACCAGCACACCACCGGCGAGTGAAACCACGATCTTGGCGAGCGGGGTGAACACACCGATGCCTGCGATCGTGAGCGGGTCGCGCGTGAACGCCGCGGCGAGCAGCGGCATCGCGACAAGCGTGAGCCCGTCACCGAGGTTCGACGCCGCCGTCGCGCACCAGATACGCCAGTAGCGACTGCCAACCCCAGGTCGCCGGCCAGGACGTTGTCTGCGCTCGGGCAGAACCGACGGATCGGGCGTCACCGGTGAGCCGTTCGCGGTCGAGTCAGACAGGAAGGACACCGTGCTTTCGCCACGGCCGCTCGACCTGCTTGTCGGCGGAGAGCTCCAGCCCACGCCAGATCGCGAGCCGGGTCTCGGCCGGATCGATCACGTCGTCCACGAGGGCATGTCCCGCGGCCACGTACGGGGTGATGTTCGCCCTGATCTCCTCCGCGAGCTCCAAGCGGCGTTCCGCTCTCTCCTCCTCGGGAACGGCCTCGAGCGTCTTGCGGTGGATGATGTTCACCGCGCCGTCGGGTCCCATGACGGCGATCTCCGCGGTTGGCCACGCCACGAGGTAGTCGGGCTCGTAGGCATACCCGTTCATCACGAAGTATCCGGCGCCGTAGCTCTTGCGCATCACCACGCTGATCTTCGGCACCGTGGCCTCGGACACGGCGAACAGCATCTTGGCGCCATGGCGGATGATGCCCTGCTTCTCGACGGCTGATCCGACGATGAAGCCGGGCACATCGTGAAGGAACACGAGCGGGATGTTGAAGGCGTCGCAGAGCCACACGAAGCGCGCGGCTTTGTCTGCCGCATTCACGTCGAGTGCACCTCCGAGGACCATCGGCTGGTTCCCGACGATGCCAACAGGTCGACCCCCCACTCGCGCGAGACCCGTCACGAGGTTCTTCGCCCAATCGGGCTTGATCCAGAGCACATCCCCGTCGTCGACGACGGCGTGCACGACCTTGCGCACGTCGTACGCACGTCGGGGTGCGGTCGGAACGATGTCGTAGAGCTCCGGGACACGTCGGTCGACCGGGTCGTTGGTCGGCTTGATCGGCGGAGCTTGCCGATTATGCGAAGGAAAGAAGGAGAGATACGAGCGCACAACCGCGAGGCATTCCGCGTCGTCAGCCACCTCCAAGTCAGCGCAGCCCGAGACCTTCGTGTGCACCGCGGAGCCGCCCATCTCCTCTTCGGTGACGTCTTCGCCCACGGCCGCCTTCACCAGGTGACGTCCACCGAGTGCCATCGAAGACGTTCCCTTCACCATCGGAACGAAGTCGGCCAGACCGGGGATGTACGCAGTGCCCGCGGCGCAGTGTCCGAGCATCGCCGTGACCATCGGCACGACACCGCTCATCGCTACCTGCTCGCGGAAGAGGTCACCTGCGCCTGCAAACACCGACCCAGACGCTGATTGAATACGAGCGCCGGCGGAGTCGAGCAACCACACCATCGGGATCCGCTGGCGCAGCGCGAGCTCGCGCATCCGCTTGATCTTCTGCTCGCCGATCCGCCCCATCGATCCCGCGAGCACCGTGAAGTCATACGCCGCGATCGCGACACGCCTCGCGTCGATCTCACCGACTCCGGTGACTGCGCCGTCGGCCGCGAGGAAGCGGCCCTTGTAGGCCAGATCCATGCTGTCTGCGAGCAACCCGTACTCGACCCAGGTTCCAGGATCGAGCAAGAGGTCCAGCCGTTCCCGCACGGTCAGCTTGCCGAGAGAATGTTGCCGCTTTACGAGGTCATCGCCGCCCATCGCGAGGCCCTGCTCCCGGCGATCCCGAAGGTCGTCCACGAGCGGCGCCCAATCGTGCACGTCGCCACCACCGGTCGTGCCGGCTTCATCGCGCGGGCGGTTGCTCATGGCGCAATCCTCGCACGGCGCGCGAGGGGCTGCGCGGTGAGCGTCAGTGCGACGAGGTCGGCAGGCTGCGGCCCTCGACGACGGCCCGCTCGAGTGCCGCGGCAATCCGATGATCATCGGCGCTGACACGGATCTGGTGACGTCGGAGACGCCTCGACACGACATGTGTGAGTGCCAGCGCAATGCCCAGGCCCGCCGCGCCAACCCAGATCCCCGCAACCTCGGCGAGCACTCCTGCCAGGGCGAACACGGCCGGCAGAGGAGCGTCGACGACCGCCATTCCGAATGCGAGGTGTCGATCCCAGATTCCCGTGGCGCGATGAACCCGAACCAACGCAACCACAAAGGTGATCAACAGGACGCTGGCCAAGACCGCACAGACGGCACCCACGACGCCAAGTCGCGCAGCAATCAAGACGCCAAGAGCTGCGGAGCTGAACACGAGGATGCTGTGCCAAATAGCTCGTTGGAACGACGCAAGCCTCGTGTCCCGAGGTCTTGATGCGATCATCAACACATCAACAAGGACGAGCAACGACACGATCGAAACCGAGCCCACCACGAATCCGTGGTTCAGAAGCACGAACCCACACAAACCACCCAAGATCGCGAGGCCGAGCATCGGGACCTCAGATCTGATCAGCAGGCGCACGTTGTCGCCGAAGGCCGCACCGCGTAGCAGCGAAAGGGCTGCCGCCAAGGCGCAAGTGTTTACAACCCAATACATGACAGCGACTGGTGCTACCAGGATCGCAAGCTGAGCGATCGACATGCGTTCGCCGTCGTAGGCAAGTGTGAATGTCCCCGCGGCGGCTAGCGCGGATAGACCAATTGCCGATGCGTTCACGACAATCTTGGCGTAACTTCGTTCTCTGAGGTGTGGCCAGTAGATCCCAGCGCACATAGCGCAGAGGAGAGGGCCAAAGAGGGGCGATGAGTCGCGGAATGCCACGACTGAGCCGATCGCCACGATGATGCTGCTACTCATTGAGGTTTCGTCTCCGAAGAGACGATCGCGGTTCTCCGTTGCGACTACCAGGACAACGAAGAAGAGGAGCAGGCCGAGAGGAGGCATGCTCTCAGACGTCGACAAGACCCCGGCTGCAGCAACGAGCATGAGCAGGAGCAGTGCAACCAACATTCGGTATCCGAGCGTGTGCGCTGGTTGAGCGTGTGATCGGACTGCTTGCAGATCTGCGACTGGATCGGTCATTCGGAGGACCCTCTCCCAATCCGATGCCCGTACAGCTCGATGAGCTGCTCGTAGCACGATTGGCACGCTGCGCATGCCGCCAGGTGCGCACCAACGTCGGCCCGCGTCTTCTGACTCAGGAGTCCGCGGTGAAACCGTCCGAGCCTGGTGCGGATCGGCTTGCATTCCCCTAAGCCTGCCTGTGCGGCACTGTCCATGCACGCGCCCACGAGCTCCTCGCGCGCGCGATGGGCTCTCTGGCGAGCCGCGACCGACGTGATGGTCAGCAGCTCGGCCACGTCGGGAAAGCTCATGCCGTCGATGTAACGCAGCCGGATGATCTCCTTGCTCGTTGGCGACAGCATTTCGAACGCGGCTCGAGCAATGGTGAGATCGATGCCGATCACCACCTGATCGTCAGGCGGAACATCTGTAGACGGCATGCCTTCCGCGTAGCCGGCGCCAATGAACCGTCGTCCACCCCGTGCACGCAGCTGGTTGCGCCACGCATTTCGTACCGCAGTCAGTAAATAGGGGCGAACGTGCTCTGCGTCGGAGATGTTCTCCGCTCTTCGCAACACGTTGAGGATCGCCGTGTGCGCGAGGTCTTCGGCTTCGGCCTGGCTCCGCACGAGATGCCTTGCCAAGCGATAGGCATCCTCTCGGTATCGAGCGATGAGGAGGTGGATCTCCCCGGGTTGCTGAGCTGCGTCGCCCCGACCCGCCATGCCGCCGTCCCACTGTCCGCCCCGAGGCTTGGTCCTCGGCCCGCTCGGAACGTACTGACGGGCGCGGTGACTGTCGACCCCTCCAATACAGAATCTTGCGGCCAACAACGACAGGAAAACAACGTCACCGCTTGCGGCAGTTGCTGTCGCAGCGAATCGCCTTCAGCGACCCTTCCATGAGGCTGGTCGCTTCTCGATGAACGCAGCGATGCCCTCGGCGGCGTCCTCGGTGACGGCTGTGAGACTCAACATCGACTGGAGGTAGTCGAGCGCATCATCGGATCTCATCTCGAGCGCCCGGTAGAACGATTGTCGGCCCCAGCGCAGCACCAGAGGCGACTTCGACGCGAGCTCGGCCGCCAATGATTCGACTTCGGCATCGAGCTGACCGACGGGCACAACCCGATTCACGATGCCCAAACGAAGTGCTTCCGCAGCATCTACTCGGCGTCCGGTCGCCATGAGCTCATACGCAACTCGCGGTGGAAGCACGCGCAGCATCGGGACGGTGACCATGTACGGCCACAGGCCGACATCGACCTCCGGCGTCCCGAACTGGGCGTCGTCGGCCGCCACGACGAAGTCGCAGGCCAACGCGAGTCCGAAGCCTCCGGCCAGTGCGTAGCCGCGCACGCGGGCAATGGTTGGCTTCCCGAGTCGCCACAGGTCACGAAACAGCTCCGCGAGCTCCCCTCGTCCTTCGTGGGTCGAAGCAACATCGCTGCCGGCCATCCCCGAGAGGTCGGCACCGGCACAGAACGCCCGATCTCCTGCACCCGTCAGCACCACAACCCGCACGGCGTCGTCGGATCGCGCGCGCTCCACCGCGTCGCGCAGTCCCTTCATCACGGCGAATGACATCGCATTACGCAGTTCGGGCCGGTTGATGGTGACACGCGCCATCGCTCCGACAACCTCGTACTCGAGCTCGCTCACCCTCGCATCGTAGGCAATCCGATTCGGGAACGAAGGACCTCGCTAGCGTTGACCGGCGTGTGGCTTTTGGTGCTGACCATCGTGAGCGCCGCGCTCGTCGTTGTGGTCACGCTCGGGAGCATCTCGCAGCTCTCACGTCTCGCTGTAACTGGCGGCTGGATGTTGGCTGTCGGGCTCGGCATCCAGATCCTCCTGGATGTTGTCGACGTTCCAGCTGATCAACTCGAGACTGTTGGCTACGGCCTGCTCATGGCTTCGTTCGCGTTCATCCTTGCTTTCTGTCTGGCCAACTTCCGAACAGCAGGTTTCGGTGTGATTGCGATCGGCGTGGCGATGAACGCGCTGGTGATCGGTCTCAATCAGGGAATGCCGACCATCGACATCGGCAACGACGCTGAGGGCAACCGAATCCAGAAGCCGATCGCCGTCTCCGTCAAGCACCGGCCGGAGCAGCCCGACGATCTCTTGCGGATCCTCGACGACAGGATCCTGTTCCCCGAGCCGTTCGACGCGGTCGTGTCGTTCGGAGACCTAGTCGTCACGGTCGGGATCTGTGAGCTCGCGTACTTTGCGAGCCGGCGTCGACGCAGTCGCCGGGGAGGCGTCAGTCGTCCACTGTCAGCAACCCGCGGCGCGTGAGCACGCGCTCCAGCGCGCCGAGCACCCGCCCGTCGTAGACGTAGCCGGGTCCCGTGTAGAGCGCTTCGACCGCCCAGGACGCGTGCTCGTCCTGGCCTTCGGTGAGCTCGTCGAACGCGCTTGCCACCTTGAGTACCTGACCCTCGAGCGCCGCGGGCAGCGCGGCGGCGACGCCGGGCGGGCGATGCAACGATGGTTCTGAGGCCACGATGTCACCGGCAGGCGCGAGTGCGGGGCTGGCGCGCAACATCGCTGCCCCCGAACGCGCGACCTCGATCGGATCGTGTGGCGTACCGGGCGGCGGCTCATCGAGACATACCGCGCCAAGGTGATGAAGAAGCGCTGCGGTCTCGAGATGCTCGAGATCCGTCGGCGGAAGCTCGAGCTCCCGGCCGAGCTCCACCGCGAGCTCGGCTACCCGCTCCACATGGCCAGCGCGGACCAGGCCTCCCAGCTCCGGTGCAGTTCCGAGTGCAGACACGGTTTGGCGGAATCCGCGTCGCGTTGTAGCCAGCAGCTCGAACGAGTACCAGGCTGCGAGGAGCGGAATGCAGAACAACAACGGGCCCCACAGACCAAGACGACCCTCGCCGTCAATCCCTGCATAACCCAATGCCATCAACATGGCGCTCGTCACCAGGGCGAGGTCAGCGCCGCGGGCGCGGGCCGGTGCAACACGGTGCTCCCGGACCGCCGTCACGAGATCGGCGACGACCACGGGTGCGATTGCGGCAGCTGCGAGCGCTCCGAGCACGAGTGCTCGTTGCTCTGCATGCTCCGTGGCATCGACGACCAGCCGATACGCAGCCCGGATCACGTACCCCTCTGCGATCCGTTCGGCGAGCAGCAGCGTGCGGTCCCACCACCCTGACGGTTCCATCCGGATCGCGACCGCAACGAGATAGCCGACGCCAACGACAATCGCATATTGCGATGGCGTGGAGGCAGGAACGAGCACGACCGCGACCGCGAGCGAGAGCGGGAGTGGAGCGCGACCAATGGGACGGAGCTCGAACAGCTCGCCCGCCACCAGCGCCGCACCCAAGATCGCAAGATCCGGGCTCCCCCACGAGAACGCCTCCAAGGCTCCAGCCGCAATCGCGCCGGCAGCCGCGACCAGCGCCACCCGCCGAAGTCGACTCACGGCCGCACCCGCCGATCCTCGGCTTCCAGGTCTCCCAACCCTGCCGAGCCCGTGCCAACGACCGGAGGCGGAATGGCGAAGGAGGCGACATCGGTCTCGTGCCCGGCGCCGTACCGCTCGCCGCGACGTTCGAGAACACTGATGAGCGCGTCCACACACGTGGGCTCGAACTGTGAGCCCGCCTTGTCTCGAAGCTCTGCGAACGCAACTTCCTGGGGAAGGGCCCGTCGATAGGCACGCGTTGATGTCATCGCGTCGAAGGCATCCGCAACCGCGACGATCCGCGTCTCGATGGGCGCGAGCTTCAGCGCCTCGTTCTTCTGGCCTTCGGCCTCGAGGCTCAGAACGACGGGAGCGAGGAAGTCGATCTGCCGGAGGAGCTCGATCGAGACCCGTTCGTGATCGCGCATCCGAGCGAATTCTGCTTCGGTGAGGAGACCGGGCTTGTTGAGGATCTGGTTCGGCACGATGAGCTTCCCGATGTCGTGCATCAGCGAGCTGTAGCGGAGACGTTCGAGCGTCGTGGAGCGGAGTCCGAGCTCGAGGCCAACCAGGTGTGCGAATCGCGCCACCCGTTCAACGTGGCCCGCCGTGTACTTGTCCTTGGCTTCGAGCACTCGAATGAGCGTGGACAGTGTCGCTTCCTGCGCTTCCCGGAGCGCGAGGTACGAGGCGAACGCCTGTCGGGCGATCAGGATCGGTGCAACAAACAGGGGAATGATCCATGCACCGACGTCGACATACAGACGACCGAGCAAGACCCCCATTAAGGCGAACGGATAGATCTGAAGATCGCCGAGCCACAGCTCTTTTGCAACTTCGTTGATTGGGCGATTCTCGTGCAGTGCCAGCGCAAGCGTAAGGAGAACGAAGTTCACAAGTGAGTAAGTGAGTGCGGTGGGAATCGCAACCGCAAGCTGCCCAGGAATAGATCGCAGAACATTGTCCGGAAAAATTGAATAAACGCCTGCCGCTGCCAATGCGGCAAGTCCAAGGCTTCCTGCATTGAAGAAAACCTTGCGCCATTGGCGTTCGCGAATGTGCGGGAAGTACATACCCCCCGCAATCCCGACGAGAAGCGGCCCCAGAAAACGAGCGTCCTCATGAAACACGACGATTGACGACACTGCGAGCATGAAGCTCGCGCTCATCGCGGAATCGTTTGGAAGGACGACGCTTGTATTTGCAGCGAACGCGCACAACACGCCGAGGATGACGAGCGCGGCTACGTTCGGCGAAGGGCTTTCGACCGACAAATAGGCACAAGCCAACAATGCAAGAATCGCCACTCCTGCGCACAGGGCGGCCAATCCGAGACTCTCGCTTCGCTGCAACCTACGCATGCGAAAAGAGGACAAACGGATCGGGCAGGACCCCGGTTAACTCTCTTCATTGGTTACCGCCAGATGCGGCTGGCACCGCCGGCAAGTACCAGCGCGGCGATGCTTGAACCGATGATGGCAAGACGGGTCATCACCCTCTTCACGTGAATCCCCCCTCTCTTGAGGGAACTCTCGCCGGCTTCGCTGATGTGCCGGATGAGGCGACGCTTCGCTAAGGGCTCTTCAGCCCAACCGTTTCGCCGAGGCCCTGCCCGCTCCGTTCGTCCTGGTGATCACCTCCTCGCGCGCGTCGGCCCAGCCGTGGGCCGCATGAACCACATGAGTCACAGAAGTTTCGTGCCTCCTCGGCTGCGGCGCAAGAGGTAATGTGCTGGCGTAACCACTCTCCGCGCGAAGCCCTATCCCTGTCACAGCAACCCGCTCTCCGTATCCTCAGTGCAGCCCTCACGGGGACTCGGGGGGACTTGGGGATGATTATCGACGAACAGCAGACGGCTGAGCCGAACTTGAGTGACGTGGAGGCGGAGCTCTGCCGCCTCCCCGATGTCGTCGCGGTGCGAATCGTGTCCGACGACGCGCACCGCCCGGTCGAGGTCCACGTCCTCGCGCACACTGGCAAGCACGCCAAACAGGTCGTCCGCGACGTCCAATCCGTTGCACTTGCGTCATTCGGCCTCGACATCGACCGGCGCATCGTGTCGGTAGTACAGCTCCAACCCGACGACGAGGCCGCCGTCGGATTCGCGCCGAGCGCGACCGTTCGACCACGGATCATGGCTGTGGACTCGCACATCTCCGGTGCGCGGATCACGGTCCACGTGTCGCTGCGCACCGGCGATGACGAAGCCACCGGCTATTCCGAGGGTTCGGCTGCTGTGGCCACTCGTCCCCGCCTCGTCGCCGCCGCCACCATCGACGCGCTCGCGCAGCTCGGCACGCTGCGCGGCGTCGACGTCGGCGCAGCCGAGACGGTGCGCGTCGGCACCGACGACGTCGCTGTCGTCACACTCATCTGCGTCAACCCGCCATACGAGCTTCGCCTCTGTGGGTCCGCACTCGTGCGGCAACATCCCGACGACGCAACCGTGCGAGCCGTGCTCGACGGCCTGAATCGGCGGTTGCCCACGCTCGCGCCGGAGCGCGGGGCCAGCTGAACTCGGCGTCGGACAACGACGCCATGAGCATGCCGACCGCGGTTCTCTTGTCATTCCGGCTCGGCGGGGTTGACGGGGTTTCTGTCGAGGCGCGCAAGTGGGAATGGGCATTCCGCGAGCTGGGGTTCAGCACGCGCCGTGTCGCGGGTGAGCTCGCAGACGGGCTCAGACCCGACGACACCTGGCTCCCATTCCTCGCGATCGAGCCAGCCGCCGGCGCCCCACTCGAGCCAGACGCCCTCGCGGCCTGTCTCGCTGGCGCCGACCTGGTGGTGGTCGAGAACCTCTGCTCGCTGCCACTCAACCCGATCGCGTCAGCCGCGGCCGCGCAGGTGCTTGCCGATCACGATGGTCGAGTCGCCTTTCACCACCACGATCTCCCCTGGGAGCGACCGCACCTCGCGCATCTGGTTGAGTTTCCACCCAGACGACCGGACTCGCTCCACGTCACGATCAACGAGCTCGCGCAACGCGAGCTGGCGCAGCGCGGGATCGAGGCACAGCTCGTCCGAAACGCGTTCGACCTCGATCCACCTGCGGGCGACCGCGCCGAGACGCGTTCGTCGCTCGGGTTTGCACCCGATGACGTCGTCGTCCTCCAGCCCACTCGTGCGATCCCGAGGAAGGAAGTGGGCCGAGGGATCGCCTTTGCCGCCTCCCTTCAGGAGCACTTTCCGGGCACCGTCGTTCGCTACTGGCTGACCGGGCCAGCGGAAGATGGCTTCGATGCTGAGCTCGGAGAGCTCGTGAGCAAGGCGAGCGTCCCGGTGATCGAAGGCCGGGCCCGGCGACCCGAGGATGCGTACGCGGCCGCGGATGTCGTGGTGTTCCCGTCGAGCTGGGAAGGCTTCGGCAACCCGGTCATCGAGGCAACCATTGCTGGGAAGCCTGTTGCCGTTTCCCACTACCCGGTGCTCGACGAGCTCACGGGCCTCGGTCTTCATGTGATGTCGATCGAGGACCCCGCGAACCTCGCCGACATCCTGCGAACACCGGACACTCGAATCGCGGATGCCAACCGAACGTGCCTGCGCGCGCACTTCGACCTCAACGACCTTCCGTCCCGGCTCCACGCCGCGATCGCATCGGTAGGTTGGGACACGTGGTGAGTCAGCCAGATCCAGTCCACGACCAGCGGGCCCGCATTGCGCTCGTGGTCAAGATCGCGAAGCGTGTGGGATACAGCGCGCTGCTGGTCGCGATCGTGGCGTTCGCCATCGGAGCCTCGTCTGACTTCCCCGATTGGTCTGTGGCGGTCTCGATCGTCGGGTTGGCTGCTGCGATCGTGATCCTGCCGATCCCCATCGTGCTGGGCTACGGCGTGCGTGCGGCCGAGCATGAAGAGCGTCAAGGTCCGACGCACCCGCGGTGAGCGGTTCGCCGCTGCGAAGGACGACCATCTACGGTGGTGGCCAGCGGGCAAAACGTCGCGACCACCCGCACACCTTCCCTCTGCGCCACGAGGAGACGAGTCATGCGCTACCGCCGCTTCGGTGAGTCGGAGCTCGAGGTCTCCGAGATCGGGTTCGGCACGTGGACACTCGCGAGCGACTGGTGGGGCAAGGTCGACGACCAGCAAGGCATGCTCCACGCCGCTCTTGACGCCGGTATCACCTTCATCGACACAGCGCCGGTATACGGATCCGACGGCGTGGGCGAGACGTTGCTCGCCGACGTTCTGAAATCACATCGCAACGAGCTCGTGCTCACCACGAAGTGCGGCTACGACATCGACGCGGCTCGAAAGTTCCCCGGACAGTCCGAACGACCGCATGACTGGCAGCCGGAATCGATTCGCCGTCAGCTCGAGGACTCACTTCGACGCCTCGGAACCGACTACATCGACCTGTACCAGCTCCACAACGCGCGCATCGAGCCGATCCTCGAAGACTCACTCTGGGAAGAGCTCGAACGCATGGTCTCGGAGGGCAAGGTGCGGGCACGGGGCGTGGCGCTCGGTCCCGCGATCGGCTGGGTCGAAGAGGGCCTGACTTCGGTTCGGAACCGGCCGATTGCGACGCTCCAGACCGTGTTCAACGTGCTGGAGCAGGAACCTGGCCTGACGTTTGCGGCAGATCCCAACGTGGCCGAAGGTCGCGTTTCGCTCATCTCTCGCGTGCCGCACGCGTCCGACACGTTGTCGGGCAAGGTCACACCCGATACCGAGTTCGCCAAGGACGACCATCGTTCGCACCGCAACCGCGACAACATGCTCGACAACTTCGAGAAAGCCGAGACGATCGCATTCTTGTGGCAGGAAACCGGCCGCACGATCGGGCAAGCCGCGATCGCAGGGATCTTGGCGAATCCCGCGTTCGCAACCGTGCTCCCCACGTGCGTGACCCCGGACGAAGTACGGGAGTACGCGGCGGCATCGGACCTCCCGCTCGCGGCCGACGAAAGCGCTGCGCTCCACGATCTCTGGACGCGCAACTTCGACCACGCTGACCGCTACGAGATGCCCCTCAAGTCGAGCGCTTGAGTCGCCCGGTGTCCACCCGTCTCCCGGCAGAACAGCGTCGACGCCAGCTCCTGGATGTTGCGTGCGTGGAGTTTGCCGAGCGCGGCTTTCACGCGACATCCATGGACGACGTCGCGGCCGCGGCCGGCGTGACGAAGCCCGTGCTGTATCAGCATTTCCCGTCCAAGCGGGCGCTCTTCGTCGAGCTCCTCGTGGACGTCGGCCACCAGCTGCGGCGCGAGCTCGCCGTGGCAACCGCCGCCGCGCACACTGGTCGCGAACGGGTCGAGGAGGGCTTCGCCGCGTACTTTCGCTTTGTGACCGGCAATGAAGCCGCGTTCCGCGTGCTGTTTGGCGCGTCAGCCAGGAACGACCCGGAGTTCACGGAGATCGTGGAGCGGGTGCTCGATGAGTCCGCCGACGCGATCAGTCAGCTCATCGAGATCGAGGGCACAACCGAGCACCGCCGTGTCCTCGCTCACGCCTTGATCGGGATCGCCGAGGCGACCAGTCGCGACGCGCTCACCGACAACGGATCCGATCCAGTTCTCCTCGCGCGCTGGGTCAGCGAGCTGGTCTGGTTCGGTTTGCGCGGCGTTCGCGCCGAGGAGCCGGCTGCCCGACCCTGAGTACTGTCCCCGCCATGGATCGAGTCCGGCTCGGATTGGTGGGAATCGGCAACATCGCGCCGCTCAACGCACAGGGTTACCTCGACCATCCTGACTGCGACGTGGTCGCGCTCTGCGAACCGCGCGAGGAAAAGGCGCTTCGTGTGGCCGCGGAGTGGGACGTTCCGAAGGTCTACACGAGCCTCGACGCGCTGTTGGGCGACGACGAGATCGACGCCGTCGAGATCCTCACGCCCACGCACATGCATCGCGACCACGTCGTGGCCGCGGCAAGAGCCGGTAAGCACATCTCGTGTCAGAAGCCCATCGCGAACTCGGTCACCGAGGCACGCGAGATGATCGCCGCGGCCGACGACGCCGGCGTCGTGTTCCGAGTCAGCGAGTGCGCTTTGCACTACCCACCACTGATGAAGGCGCGCGAACTCATTGCCGAAGGCGCGATCGGCACACCCAACATGATCAGGGTCAAGACCCTCGTCGGCGGCAAGACCAACTCGAAGTTTGGGGACACGCTCGAGGTCGAGGGCTACATCTGGCGGTTCAACGAGCTGAGCCCCGGCGGACACCTGTTCGACGACGTGTGGCACAAGTACGCAGCAGCGCTCTGGCTCGCCGGCGAGAACGTGCGCAGCGTGCAGGCCGTCGTGCGCCAAGGGCCGCTTTTCTTCGAAGCGCCGACCGCCGCACTCTGGGAGTACGAACGCGACGACCTCCTCGGTCTCATGGAGGTCACGTACGCGCCGAACATGTTCCTGCGCAGCGAGTTCTTCGGCGCCGACGAGTTCTTCGAGATCCAGGGCTCGGACGGCTTCATCTGGGTGACTCGCTACACCGGCCAGATGCTCGACCTCCCGCCGGTGATGCTCTATCGGGCTGACGGCACGACCACGTCGTTCGGTGACATCGATGCAAGTTGGACCAGCAGCATGGCTGGCGCGTCAAAGCACTTCGTCGACTCGTTGCTTGCCGGGACGCAGCCCGACATGGACGGCGAGCTCGCCATCCAGACGCTCCAGCTCGCATTCGCCGTCTATCAAGCCTCGAATGAGCGACGTCCAGTTGATCCGAGCACGATCGAGACCGCGGTGTCGCCGCCGTGGTGGCCGATCTACCCGTCGAAGGCCTGACGCGCATGACCTTCGATCCCATCGCCACCGCGACCATGCCGATAGCGGAACATCGAGAACCGATGTTCGTCCACGACGATCAGAACGCCGGGGCCCGCCAACGCCTCGACGACTACGTACGCATGCACGACCGTCGACCCAACGTGCTCGTGATCCTCTTCGACGACGTCGGCTGGGGCGACTTCGGTTGTTACGGCGGTGGAATCGCGGTCGGAGCGCCCACGCCGAACATCGATCGACTGGCGCGGGACGGACTGCTCCTCACGTCCTGCTACTCCGAGCCCTCCTGCAGCCCGTCACGCGCGTCGCTGATGACGGGGCGACTGCCGATGCGACACGGGTTGCTCCGCCCGCCGATGTACGGCGAACCGGGCGGACTCGCGGGTGAGGTGACGCTCCCGCAACTCCTCAGTGCGGCGGGATATGCGACGCAGGCCGTCGGCAAGTGGCACATGGGTGAGAACCGCGACTCCCAGCCTCAGCACGTTGGGTTCGACGACTTCTACGGCTTCCTGTCGGTCTCGGACATGTACAGCGAATGGCGCGACCCGAACTTCTTTCCCGAGATCGTCTACTCCGACGAGCGCACGCGCTGGATCGAGAACCAGCCGTTCAACCGCTGCTTCGTCCACGCGACAAAGGACGGCGATACCGAAGACGTCGAGGAAGTGACGATTCCGGTGCTCTCGACCCTCGACGACAAGTGGGCGGGGTACTCGATCGACTTCATCCGGCAGAGATCGGGCAACCAGCAACCGTGGTTCCTCTACCACTGCACCCGCGGTGCGCACTTCGACAACTACCCGCTCGAGAAGTACCTCGGATCATCACCTGCGAAGCACCCCTACAAGGACACCCTCGTCGAGCTCGACGACATCGTGGGCAGGCTCGTGGGTGAGCTCCGGGAGACGGGGCAGCTCGAGCACACGCTCGTGTTCGTGTCATCGGACAACGGTCCGAACATGGAGACCTGGCCCGACGCGGCCTACACACCGTTCCGGTGCGCCAAGGGATCAACCTGGGAAGGCGGCGTGCGGGTGCCCGGCGTGTTCGCATGGCCGGGGATGATCGAGGCCGGCCGTGCGTCGGACGGCTTGTTCGCATTCACCGATCTCTTCCCTACTGCGCTTGCGCTCGCCGACGCCGACACTGCGGTTCCCACCGACCGATTCATCGACGGCGTCGATCAGACATCGTTCCTGCTGACGACCGACGGCCGCTCGAACCGCAAGTATCAGTACTACTGGCTGCTCAACCAGTTCTCGGCGATCCGCGTGGGCGAGTACAAGCTGATGCTCGCGTCGATCTCCGACGACGACACCGACGTCCACAGCCAGGGCGGATTCGAAGGCGTGTCTCAGCGGTATCCGTACGGCCGTCTCTACAACCTCTATCTCGATCCGAAAGAGTCGCGCAGCTACCTGGTTCGCAAGCTCGCCTATATCGACTCATTCACCAGCGGGATCAGAGCGCACCTCGCGACGTTCGGTCAGTATCCGCCGAAGAACGCGTTTGCACGGCGCTGACCTCTGGCTACGACGCGAGCGCGGAGCGCAGCGGGGGAAGCACGGCGTCACCGAGCACGGCGATCTGCTCACGGACCACTTCGGTTGAGACGCCCGGCACGTGCACCCGGAGGTTCAACGCATCGGCGCCAGCACGGCCAGCAACGTCCGCAAGACCGCTGGCGACTGCCGCAGGATCCGTCGAGCCGATCAGCTCGTTCCCTCCCCAGTGCAGCTGCGCGGCGCGTGACGAGTACCCGCGGTACACATCGAGCTGCTGGTCCACCTTCTCCTGCGGCGGCTCACCGAGCCAGGCCCGCCGGATCATGATCACCGGACCGCCGCCGCCAGCTTCGCGGTAGGCGTCGGTGAGCTCCCGGCACCGCTCCGCGAGCGACAGCGAGTCGAACAGGATCCCGACGTCGAGCGCGGCGGCGCGTCGCACCGCGGTGAAGCCCATGGCCGCGCTGATGACCGGGATCGGATGTTCGGCGCAGGCCTTGATCGCCGGGTCGTCGGCCAGCGCACCCGGGTTGCTTCCTGACAACATGCCGACGAGGGCCTCGAGCCCGTCGGTGAAGCGCTCGGCGAGTCGGTGCATCGTGAGTCCCATGACCTCGAAGTCATCCTGCAACGCGCCTGACGCGACACCGATGCCGACGCGGCCCGGAAAGCGCGCCGCCAACCATGAGACTTCTTCTGCGACCAGCGCGGGCGGCCGCAGCGGGAGGAGCAGCGGTGACGGCGCGGCCCAGCCCGTCGCCATCGCCTCGAGACACCATCCCGCGGCCTGGAGCGGGTTCGGGAGATAGCCATGGAAGCCCGCGTGGTGCTCGCTCGTCATCACCCCGTCGAAGCCGTGCTCGGATGCGAGCGCGGCTTGCGCGCGCAGCTCCTCGACGATCGCCGACGCGGGCAGCTCGTTGTGCGGATACAGGCGGAGCGACACCGAGCCCCGCGCGAACGGCGTCATCCGGTGCGCGTGTCCTCGAGCCAGTCAGGCAGGTCGATGGGCGGGTTCGGCAGCTGCTGCACGCCGCGCTCGGTGAGGAGTCGCTCCCAGCCCTCGGGGTCGGCGGCGAAGGAACGCGGGTCGCCCATCATCACTTCGAACAGAAGGGCCCCCTCGGGCCCCGCGATGAACGGCCCGAACGTGTCGCCGTGGTCGAGTGCGATGTGCGTGCCCGCTGTGCAGTGAACCTCGCCGCACATGATGTCGCCTTCGATCACGAAGACGATGTGATCGCTGTTGTGACCGTGAGCGTGCACCATCATTCCTGGTTCGTACTTTGCATAGACGGTGAGGTAGCGGTCGGAGAACTCCGGCCACTTCTCGAACACCGACACGGTGCGGTCACCGTGCTGTTGGCGTCGCACCTCCTGCCACTGCAAGTCGTCCAGGTGCTTGATCCGCGGACCGCCGGCCATGTCACGCCTCCTTGCCCGTTCTCTGCAGTCAGGATTCCTGCGCGCAGCCTGTCACGAACCCGCTCAGTGCGGCACGAGCCCACCGTCGGCGATGAGTACCTGACCGGTCACGAAGCTGGCTGCGTCCGAAGCGAGGAAGAGCGCAGGGCCGACCATCTCGTCCGTCGATGCGGCTCGCGCTTGGTGACTCGCCGCGGCCATGCTCGCCTGCGCCTCAGGCGCGGTCTTGCGCATCATGTCGGTATCGACGCTTCCCGGCGCGAGGGCGTTCACTCGTATTCCTCGCGGCGCGAAGTCGGCGGCCATCGCGCGCGTGAAGGACATCAACGCTGCCTTTGCGGCGGCATACATCGAGACGTTCGGCGAGAACAAGAACGCACCCGCCGAGATCACGTTGACGATTGCCGCGCACGGGCTGGCTTCGAGGTGCGGAAGCGCGTCCTGCACGAGGAACACCGGGCCGCGCAGGTTGACGTCGAACGACTTCTGCCAAGCCTCCGGCGTGAGCTGACCGATCGGCATCGTCAGGGGTGTCGCCGCGTTGTTGACGACGATGTCGAGTCGGCTGAACCGGTCCATGGTCCGCCCCACGAGTGCTGCCACCGCGTCGAGATCGCCGAGATGGGTCGGGACACCCAGGGCTTCACCCCCGAGCGCAATGAGGTGAGCCTCGGTCTCGGCGCAAGCATCGGCCTTGCGGCTCGCGACGACGACGTTCGCGCCCGCGGCCGCGAAGCCCTCAGCGATCGCGCGTCCAATGCCACGGGTCCCGCCGGTGACGACCGCCACCCGGTCCGTGAGGTCGAAGAGCGCGCGCAGTGCGTCTCGGTCCATCAGATCTGCGGCCAGGCGGGGAAGTCGGTCGACACGCGCTGACGCCAGTTCGGCGCTCGTCCTTCCAGGAACGCCACCGGTCCTTCGCGCACGTCGGGCCCGTCCATGAGATGCAGGTGCAGCGCGCTCTCGAGCCGTTCCACCTCTTGCGGGGTCCGCCCGAGCGCGTCCCACAGCAGTCGCTTGCTCATGGCGACCGAGACGGGTGCCGCGTTGACCGCGATGTCGTTCGCGACCTCCAACGCCGTCGGCAGCACCTCGTCTGCTGGCAGGCAGCGACTGGCGAGGCCCATCGCGTGTGCTTCGTGCCCGTCGAACATGCGTCCCGTCAGCAGGATGTCAGCGGCGTTCGCAAGGCCGGCGATGCGCGGCAGCGTCCAGTGCGAGTACGCGTCACCGAGCATCCCGCGCCGTGCCTGCACGATGCCGTACTTCCCGTCTGCGGCGATGAACCGGAGATCGCACTGCAGTGCCAACGTGAGGCCGATGCCGATGGCGTGGCCGTTCACCGCGGCGATCACCGGCTTGCGGATCGCGAATGCCGGCGGGTCGACGCCGGCCGCACTGAAGTCGGCGCTCTGCACATCTCGGGCGACCCCGCCGGTGAAGGTGTCGGCGCCGCTTGACATATCGGCCCCGGCGCAGAACGCAGGCGGCGTGCCGGTGAGCACGACCGCGCGCACGTCGTCATCGGCATCGCACCGGCGATAGGCGTCGCCGAGCTCCGTGCCCATGCGCCCGGTGAAGGCGTTACGGACCGCGGGCCGATCGAGCGTGATCACCGCCACGCCGTCGCTCACCTCGAAGCGAATGTCCTCGTAACCCACAGACTCTCCCGCTGGGCCAAGGAGGGCAGGGTACCTGCGGCGCTGTCGGTAGCCTCTGCGCCGTGACCGACCGCCTCCATCTGAGCATCGACGGGCTGATCGCGACGATCACGAACGACAACCCCGACAAGCACAACGCCTTCGACGACGAGATGGATCTGAGGCTCTTCGACATCCTCGGGGAGATCAAAGAGCACCCAGAGGTGCGCGCCGTTATCTGGCGAGGTGAAGGAAAGTCGTTCTCCTCAGGCCGCGACGTGGGCTCGATCGGCAACCTCACGGTCGAGCTCTCGCACCACGAGCTCATGCGCCGCGGTCACCGGGGCATCCAACAGCTCTGGGAACTCGACGCGCCGGTGATCGTGGCCTGCAAGGGCTGGGTGATGGGTGGCTCGTTCCAGCGCGCGCTGCTCTGCGACCTTCGCATCGCCTCGGAAGATGCCAAGTTCCGGCTGCCCGAGACGACCTACGGCGTCATCCCCGACACAGGTGGCGTCGCGGTGCTGTACGAGATGTGCGGTCATGGCGTGGTGAGCGACATGGTCCTCACCGGTCGGGTCCTCACCGCCGACGAAGCGCTTGCGCACGGCATCGTCAGCCGCGTCGTCCCCGCGGCGGAGCTCGATGCAGTGACGCGCGAGATCGCGGAGCAGATCGCTGCGGCACCTGCGGTCACGATCAAGATGGCTCGCGAGGTGATCCGGCACCTCGCAGTGCCACAGATCCGAACGTCGATGGCCGACGAGATGATCTACCAGACCTTCATCAACAAGAGTGACGACGTCGCCGAGATGCGCGCGGCCCGCGATGAGGACCGTGCGCCCGGGTACACGGGGAGCTGAACCCGCACATGACCGATCCCATCGGATTGCCCGCACCACCGCCAGTTGGCGAGACCGCACTGAAGCCCGGCACGTTCGACGGCGCCTGCGTGTTCGTGACCGGCGGCGGCACCGGGTTGGGCAAAGCGATCGCCTCGGAGTTCGCCCGGTTGGGCGCGTCGATCGTCATCGCGAGCCGGAAGGACGAGCACCTCGATGCTGGACGGGTCGCGATCGAGGCGCTCGGAACGAAGGTGGCCACCGTGATCTGCGACATCCGTGACGCCGAGAGCGTCACCGCCGCATTCGACGCGGCCGAGAGCGCCTTCGACCTCCCAGGCGTGCTGATCAACAACGCCGCGGCCAACTTCCCGGTGCCGGCGGAGGACATGTCGCCGAACGCGTGGCGGACGGTGGTGGACATCACGCTGAACGGCACGTTCTTCTGTGCCAGAGAGTTCGCGCGTCGTCATCTCGTCGCGGGGACGCCGGGATCGATCATCAACGTGGGTGCGTCGTACGCGTGGACGGGCGGCCCCGGGTTCGTGCACTCGGCCGCAGCCAAGGCGGGCGTGAAGAACCTCACGGAGTCGTTGGCAGTCGAATGGGGCCCGTACGGCATCCAGGTGAACGGGCTCGTCCCAGGACTCTTCCCGCACGAGGACATGACCGCCGACATCAAGGGCAACCTCGAGCGCACGAGCGACAAGGACGCATGCCAGCCCGCGATGCGAGTCGGCCAGCGTCAAGAGCTCGGATGGGCGGCAACGTTTCTGGCCTCGCCCTACGGCCGTTTCATCTCGGGTCACACGCTGGTGGTCGACGGGGCCAACTGGCAGCGGCGCAGCCTCACGAACCCGGAGGTCGTCACCGTGCGCGAGCAGATGGGCAAGGGTCCGTTCGCGGCTGATGGCTAAACGCGCGCTCGTCGTCGGCGGGACCGGCCCGACCGGCATGCCGATCGTTCGCGGGTTGGTGCAGCGGGGCTACGACGTCACGATCCTGCATCGCGGTGAGCACGAGCGTGATGAGACACCCGCTGCCGTCGACCACCTCCACTTCGATCCATACGACGACGCGTCGCTCACCGAAGGGCTCGGCCAGCTGACGTTCGATGTGGTCGTCGCGATGTACGGACGACTGCGCTCGGTCGCTCGACTCCTGGCCGGACGCACCGGGCAGTTCGTGTCGGTCGGCGGCGTGCCTGCGTACCGGGGCTGGATGAACCCGTGGCTGCACAACCCGGCTGGGTTGCCCGTGCCGGTAGCCGAGGACGCGCCGACCGTCGGAGAGCCGGGTGAGGATGAGAAGGGCTTTCGCATCGTTCGCACCGAGGACGCAGTGTTCGAGCAGCACCCGAACGCGGCGCACTTCCGCTACCCGTACGTGTACGGCCCGTACCAGCTCGTACCCCGCGAGTGGTGCATCGTGCGACGCATCCTCGACGGACGCGATTCCATCGTGGTTGCCGACGACGGACTCACGCTCCATCACCACGGCTACACGGAGAACCTCGCGCACGCGGTGCTCCTCGCAATCGGCGCACCCGACGCGGCCGCTGGCCTGGTCTTCAACGTCGGCGACGAGGAAGTGCTGACCGTGCGACAAGTGATCGAGCTCGTCGCGGTGGCACTCGGTCACCGGTTCGACATCGTGTCGATGCCGTTCGACCTCGCGGTGCCTGCCCGCCCACTCCTCGCGCAGCCGCTGCCCACACACCGCGTGCTCGACCTCACCCGGGTGCGCAGCGTGCTCGGCTACCGCGACGTCATGCCCGCTCGAGAGGCCATCGCTCGCACGGCGCGCTGGCTCGCCGACCACCCACCCACGCCCGGCGGGATAGAGGAGCAGGTGCTCACCGACCCCTTCGACTACGACGCCGAGGACCGACTTGTCGACGCTTGGTGCCGAGCTCGCACCGAGATCGGAGCTGCCGCCCACTTCGACCCGGAGCCCGGCTACGGGCTCGCGTACAGCGGGCCCGGAGGTCGACCGCGATCGAACCCGGAGTTCGACGCATGACGGTCAGCACGGGCCCGCTTTCTGGCGTGCGCGTCCTCGATCTCTCGATCGCGGCGACTGGCCCGTATGCCGTGACCCTCCTCGCCGACCAGGGTGCTGACGTGGTCAAGGTCGAACGACCGGGCATCGGTGACATCGGTCGCTGGGTCGGGGTGTCGGTGAACGGCATGAGTGCGCTGTTCCTCATGTGCAACCGCGGGAAGCGATCGATCTCCGTCGATGTCCACACCGACCAGGGACGCGACATTGTCCGCGCGCTCGCTCGGGATGTCGATGTCGTCGTGCAGAACTTCCGACCTGGCGTCGTCGAGCGTCTGGGCGTCGGGTACGACGATCTGCGGTCGGAGAACCCCGATGTCGTCTACGCGTCGCTGTCAGGCTTCGGACCCGAAGGGCCCTATGCATCCAAGAGCGCGTACGACACGGTGATCCAGGCATACGGAGGCTTCGCGGGCAACCAGGCTGACCCGGCCACTGGTGAGCCCCAGTTCCTCCGCCAGACCGCAGCAGACAAGGTCACCGCGCTCTACGCCGCGCAAGCGATCACCGCTGCACTGCTCGCCCGCGAACGCGGCGCCGGCGGTCAACACCTCCATCTTTCGATGCTCGATGCGGTGGTGTCCTTCCTTTGGGTCGATGCCGCCGGCAACGAAGTGCTGATGATGGCCGACGGGTCGCAGCCGTCGAGCTTCGTGTCGACCTTCCGACCGTTGCAGTTCACCGACGGATGGGGCATCTGCACTCCCACCTCTGATGCCGACTTCGCCGGCATGTGTCGCGGATTCGACGTCGACGGATTCGACGATCCGCGGGTCGCCACGATCGGGCAGCGCATCCAACATCGCGAGCTCACGAACGCGCTCGTCGAGCGTTGCTACGACGCGGCCGCGAAGATGTCGACGGCCGAGGCGATGGCGCGACTGGAAGCCGAGCGGGTTCCGTGCGGTGTGGTCGTGCGTCCCGAGGAGCTCGCCGCGGATCCCCACGTCAAAGCGATCGGGCTGCTCGTGGAGTCTGAGCACCCCACCGTGGGTCTCGTACGTCAGCCTCGCCATCCAGCCCAATTCGCATCCACGCCCGCGAGTCACGGCTCACCTGCTCCCGACCTGGGTCAGCACACCGATGAGATCCTGCGCGAGCTCGGGTTGGGCGATCAGATCGACGCGCTCCGCGCCGACGGTGTCGTCAGCTGAGCGAGGTCAACCCGAGCCGCGTCCACGGCGTGCAATGCCGTCACGGAGAACCGTGTGGCGTCCGCCGAGTGCTGCATCGTCCAGGGAGTCCACCCAGTTGTAGGGATCGGTGCAGGGACACTCCAAGTCTGCGACAACTAGCCTGCGCGCCGTGCCCCAGCCGCCGCCCCGCCGCTCGCCGGGCCCTCCGGGGCCGGGAGCGCAACCCTCCCCGCCGCCGTCGCGCGCCTTGAAGAAGCGGCGCAAGAAGCCGGGCCAGCGCACGGTCGGCACCTACCTCTTCTTCGTGGTCATCGCCGTGATCGTCGCGTTCGGCCTGCTCCAGCTGGCGGTCGGCATCTTCGGCGACACGACCCCGGCGATCGGCGACCACATCCACGCCGCGCTCGGCGTCAACATCTGTGGCGAGTTCGAGGACAACGCGCCGACGTTCCTCACGCGTGCCGGATCGGAGGAGTCAGCCGGCATCCACTCCCACAACGACGGCCTCATGCACATCCACCCGGAAGCCGACGATGAAACAGGGATCGACGCCACCGTCGGGAAGTTCTTCGAGGAAGGTGGCTGGGAGCTCTCGGAGGACCGCATCAACCTTGTGAACGGCTGGTCGAACACCGACGTCACGAACGGCGGCACCTGTCCGGACGGCCAGGTCGCCAGCGTCCGTTGGATGGTCAACGGCACCGAGAAGGACGGCAACCCCGCCGACTTCGCACCTGAGGACGGCGATCGGATCACGATCGCGTTCCTCCCCGACGGCGACGCGATCCCTGAGCCGCCCGCCGACGCCCTCACGACGCTCGCGAGCGCGCTCGCGGGCAAGGGCAACGACTGAGTTGACAGCCGCGCTCGCTCCTAGCGGGTGAACGCCAGGATCGCCTCGCACGTGCGGACGAGGAGACGGGCGGCGGCCGTCGTTTCGCGACTCGCCATCGGGCTCTCGGCGCGCTTCTGCCACCTGGCGAGCTGCTCCGACGCGGCGGCCCGAATCGCCGCGGCGTCGGCGTCGGCCGGAAGGCCGAGGCGAGCGTTGACGGCCGCCCCGTCGCCACCGGCGAGGCGCTCCATAGGCGCGAGTTCGTCGGGCTTCGCGTCAACGGCGCCACTACGGAGCAGGGTGAGGAGGCGCAGCTCGGCGAGCTCGTGCGCCCCCGCGGTGAGCTGTTCCGCGGTCGACAGCAGCTCCTCGCTCCCTGGCACCGGCTCAGAGAGGGCGAGCGTCTCGACCGCGAGGATCCCGGAGCGGGCCTTGAGCAGATCGCGCCGCTCGGTGAACTGCGCGAGCAGCACCCTCCGGAGCGCGGGCAGACCGCTGCGCGCCACTAGCTCCTTGGCCAGCGCGTCCGCGTTGGGTGCCGTGCTGTCACGGACGAGGGCGATGGCAAGGCGCACGCCGAACAGGCCCAGCCGTTCGAGCAGCGCCTGGCGCTCCATCGTGGTGAGACCGACGTGCGCGTCGGCGTTGGCGAATCGGTCGGCCGACACGAGCAGCCGGTCCACATCGGCGGCGGGGGCCTTCGCGAGCGTCGCGATCGCCTGGTACTCGGCCTCGCGCAGCGTCTCCCCGGTCTGGGCGAGCAAGCCGGCCACGGGGAGCACCGTCTGCGCGAGTCGGCGTACCTTCTCGTCGCGTGCGTAGCGAGCGGCGATCCGCGCCGCCGACTCGAGCGAATCGAGCCGTCCGCCGCCGATCTCGTCGGCCCGCGAGAGCACGGCGATCGCGTTCACCGGCGTGGCCTGGGACACCTCCTCGTCGTGGAAGGTAGAGAGGAAGTCGACGTCGGTCGCGTGGAGGTGCTTCATGAGGTAGAGGACGGCGTCGGCCGCCGTCTCGCGGTGGTCGCCGGGCGTGAGGAAGTCCGCGGTGCGCGCTGATGGCGCGCCCGAGAGCGCGGCGATCCCCGGCGTATCGATCAGCGTGATCGTTCGCAGCGCTGACGATGGCCACTCGACGTCGAGCCGTTCGACGGCATCGGGCGCGACGCCGTCAAGGTCAACGTCGAGTCCGTCGTCGACCCGGTGGAACTTCAGCGAGCGCGGCTCGCCGTCGCGGGGGTGGAGCGTGACTCTGTAGGTCACCCCGTCGTGGTACCAAGTCACGATCTGCGTGCACTCGCCCTCGTCGGTCGGTGCGAGTGGCTCGCCGACGAGCGCGTTGAGGAGGGTCGACTTGCCCGCCTTCACACGTCCCGCGATAGCGACGCGGAGTGGCTCGTCGAGGCGCTTGCGCTGCTCCTCCAGGTACTCGGCCGAGGCGCCGCGACCTGCGTAGACGCCGGCCGCGTCGTCGAGGAACGCCCGGACCCGCTCGAGGAGACCGGCTCCTCCGCCGCCTGTCTTGGTCGACGTCGCAAGCGACGTCTCCTCCGGCGCCGACCGTTCACGCCGCTCGGCGCCGGTCACGACGTCGGAGCGGAAGCCAGGGCGAGGTCACGCGACTCGACGATCTGCTTGCGCAGCATCGCGATCCGTTGGATCTCGGCCTGCACGTCCTTGAGACGCTTCGTCCGCGTCTGCTGGTCGGCCTGCACCGCCTGCGCGGCTGCCTGCTTCGACTCGTTCACCGATCGCTGGAGCTCATCGGCGCGTGTGGTGTAGTGGTCGCGCAGCTGACGCTGCACCCGCCGGAGGGTGTCACGGCTCTCCTTGCCGGAGAGGAACGACGCCTCGTCGAGGTACTTCCGGATCGCGTTCTTGGCGTTCTGACGGCGCATGGTGATCTGGCGTGTTTCTTCGTCGCGCAGCGCCTTGCGCCCCATCATGAGACCGGCCGCCACAGGGAGCGCGCCGATCGCGAGTCCGACCATGCTGCCCAGGGCGCCGAACATCAAGACGCCCATGTAGCCGCCCCGAACGCCGGTCATCGCCTTCTGACCCTTCCCCATCGTCGAGAAGTCGACGTGCGCCTCGGTGCTCTCCCGGCGAAGCGATGCCCCGGCCCCCCCGAGATCGGGGTGGTACACCGCCGCCTCGCTGTCGAGCGCGAAGTGCTCGGCGACCTGGGCGCTCAGCTCCTCGGCCCGGGTCTGGAGGAAACGGAAGTTGTTCACGACGTCCTCCGCGGAGCGACGGTAGAGCCAGGGCTCGAACTCGGCCCAGATCTCGACCGGGTCGTCGTTGTCGATGACCTCGTCGGCCTCCTTCGTGATCTGCCGGAGCCGACCCCGCAGATCGTGGTCGACGTCGGAGGTGAGGTCGCCGATCCCGTCCGCGAGCGTCACCGCCCACCGCGCCGCCTGGCTGTGCAACTGCTCGGCCCGCTGGTTCGCCCGCTCGAGACCCTCCCGGAGCGGCCCGGCATCCTCGGGTGCTTTGAGCGCGGCCTCTTCGGTGTTGAACTGCGCCTGGAGCTGATCCGTCACCGTGAGCAGCTCGGCGCACACGCCGGCCACGCCGCGGCGCTCGCCGTCGCCCACGATCTCGGCGCGCAGCGTCTCGATCAGCTGCGGGAAGCCCGACTCCTCGTCCAGCTCGGGATCGCCGAGCTCGAGCGCCTGGGTCCGCAGGGTCGACGATACCGAGATGATCGACGTGGCGATCTTGGCCTCGGCGAGGTGCCCCTGATCGAGGTCCACGATCTTGCGCCACGCCGGGTAGAAGTCGATCTTCGTCACGACGCAGCAGACGTTCGGGCAGAGCGAGATGGCCTGCTTCAAGAAGGTCATCTCGGGCTCGGAGAACTCCTGGGACGCGTCGGAGAGGAAGAGGACCCCGTCGGCGGTGGGCAGCGCGGCGGCGGTGATCGCGCCGTGGACCGACCCGAGACCGCCGACGCCCGGCGTGTCGACGAAGACGAGCCCGTCTTCGAGCATGGGCGACGGAACTCCCACCTCAACCCATTGCACCCGCCGCTCGTTCGCGGGGTTCGCGGCCTCGGTCACGTACTCGCGGATCCGGTCGACAGGGATCTCCTCGACATCGGGCTCGGCGTCGGGGTCCTCGCTCATGGGGCTGTACAGCACCCGCGCGGTCGGCGGATCCGCGAAGCCGACCGCGGTGGGGGCCGAGGTGGCGATGTCGTCGTCGACCGGGCACACGCTTGTGTTCAGGAGCGCGTTGACCAGCGAGCTCTTGCCCTGCTTGAACTCGCCGACCACGAGCACCCGGAACGCTGGGTCCTCGAGGCGCTGGCGGGCGGCGGCGATCCGCGCCGCCAGGTCCTCCCGTCCGTAGGCCGTGACCGCCTTCGTCACGAGGTGGATCGCGGCGAGGGTCGCGTCGACCGCCTCGCTCGACTCGCTCGGCTCGGCCGCCGCGCCCCCTGCCATCGGTTCCCCGGTCGTCACGGCCCCATCCTCGCGGATATTCGAGCGGACGCGACGAGGCCCCAGGCGTTCGCCTGGGGCGTCGTCGTGTTTCGAGTCGTCGGACTAGTTGAAGTCCGGGTCTGCCTCCTCCGGACCGTTCGCAACCTCGGCCCGAAGGAGCGGCGGACGACCGAGGTCGACGTCGACGTCGATGTTCTCGCTCTCGTCGATGGCCTGCTGGTTGTCGTCCCCGGTGGCCACGTTCGAGTCGGTGATGTCGCCGCCGCCGGTCTGGACGCCGTCGCCGGTCTGGACATCGCCGCTGATGTCGTCCCCGGCCAGGACGTTCCCGTCACCGTGTACCTGCTGCACGTCCTGGTCGAAGTCGATGTTGCCTTCGGCCTGCAGGTTGTTGGTGATCGAGTTGTCCTCGATGTAGGTGTTGTAGACGATCGGGTTCAGCTGCGCCGCAACACCGGCGACACCAGCTGACGCTGACGCTGACGCCGACGCCGACGCCACGCCGCCCGCCGCGCCACCCGCGTAGTTGGCGCCGCACTGGGCGACGGCCTCGGGGTTGACGTTCGCGTAGCCGTGCTCCTGGAGCCACTGCTCGGGAGCCCTGCTGTAGTCCGCGGCGGCTTGCTGGTTGCCAAGGAGCTCATCGAGGAGCTTCTCAGCGTCGTTGATGTCGACCTGCGTGATGGGCATGGTTCCCTCCTTGAGGTCGCGGCCCCGACTCTCGGGGCTACGACGCAGTGTGGACGTCCCCCGCCTCGGCGAATCGGGGATCCCCCTCATGTTTCGTGCCGACGATACGGGACGCGACCGGCGCGCGTCGAGGGGGGGAGAGGGAAGCACTCGGTGAACGGTGCCCCCCGGCGACGCGGTCCCGATCCCCTCCGCCGCGGGATCCGCGAATCGGGGCCTCCCCGAGACAAGCAGGTCCCCCGTCGCCTAACGTCCGCGACCTTCGGAGTTGCGCCGCCCGCGGGGCGACCGGACGAGACGAGGGGCTGTGGGGTACGCGCTCGGTGTCGACCTCGGCACCACGTACACGGCAGCCGCGACCTACCGCGACGGCAGGGCCGAGATGGCGACGCTGGGAAGTCGCACCGCGGCCATCCCCTCCGTCATGTACCTGCATGACGACACCGTCCTCGTCGGCGAGGCCGCCGAGCGCCGGGCCGCGAGCGAACCCGAGCGCGTCGCGCGCGAGTTCAAGCGCCGTGTCGGCGACACCACCCCGATCTTCCTCGGTGGCTCGCCGTATTCGGCCGAGGCACTGATGAGTGCCATGCTGCGCTGGGTCGTCGACGAGGTCGCAAAGACCGAAGGTGGCGCGCCGGACGAGGTAGCGGTCAGCTATCCCGCGAACTGGGGTCCCTACAAGCGCGAGCTGCTCGACAACGCCATTCGCCAAGCGAACCTCGACCACGCGATCAAGGTCACCGAGCCTGAGTGCGCGGCCATCCACTACTCCACGACCGAGCGGGTCGAGGTCGGCGACGTGATCGCCGTCTACGACCTCGGAGGCGGGACCTTCGACGCCGCGGTGCTCCGCAAGACCGCGGACGGCTGGGAGACCCTGGGCACGCCGGAGGGCATCGAGCGCCTCGGCGGCATCGATTTCGACGCCGCCGTCTTCGCCCACGTGCAGCGGTCGATCGGCGATGCGCTCACCGGCCTCGACGAGGACGACGAGACCGCGATGGCCGCAGTCGCGCGCCTGCGGGACGAGTGTGTCGATGCCAAGGAGGCGTTGTCGTCCGACACCGACGCGTCGATCCCGGTGCTCTTGCCGAACGCCCAGACTCAGGTCCGGCTGACCCGGGGCGAGTTCGAGGACATGGTGCGTCCCCAGATCGCGTCGACGATCGACGCGCTCGGGCGATCGCTCGCGAGCGCGGGAGTCGAGGCCACTGCTGTGAAGGCCGTGCTCCTCGTGGGCGGCTCGTCGCGCATCCCGCTGGTGGCCCAGATGGTCACGGAGGCCCTCGGCCGCCCGGTCAACGTGGACGTGCATCCCAAGCACTCGATCGCGCTCGGCGCGTCGATCGCGCTCGGTGCAGCACAGGCTGCCGCGGCCGCGGCGCCGGGCGGCAGGGCCGGGGCTGCGCCCGACACGCCGAAAGTCGTCATCGGTTCGGCTGCCGCAGCCGTCGGTGTGGGTGCGGCGGCCGCCGCGGCCGATGCGGGCGGTGCCGCCGCCAGTTCGGGCGAACCGACCGCGGCCGCCACGCACGTGGGCCCGGGCGGCGCAGCGCCACCAGGTTCGGGGGAGCAGTTCGGAGCCGGTGGTGGTGGTGGTGGCTACGAGCCGCCCCGCCGCGGCCAAGGGCGGAGCGGCGGCAATGGGAACAATGGCGACGGCGTTCGCCGCAAGGCCCTGCTCGCCGGCGCGGCCGCGCTGTGCGTCGGGCTCCTCGTGGGTGGCGCGGCAGTGGTCGCTTCCTCCGGCGGTAGCAGCGACCCGACGGACGAGACGACGACGAGCTCGTCGAGCACGACCACCACCACAGCGCCCCGCCCCGTCCAGACGCGGCCGCAGAACACGACCACCAGCTCGTCCACGACGACGAGCTCGACGACGACGACGACCGAGCCGCCGTAGCCGAACCTGTCCTTGGCACGTTGGCTGTTCCCCGCAGCGAAACCCCACGAGCTGAGCCTTCGGCGTCAGTCGATGTGCATACCTGAGATCGCTCGGGCGATGACCAGCCGCTGGATCTCGGAGGTGCCCTCGAAGATCGTGTAGATCTTCGCATCGCGGTGCCAGCGCTCGACGGGGTACTCGCGCGTGTAGCCATAGCCACCGAGGATCTGGATCGCCTCCTCGGTGACCTTGACCGCAACCTCGCCCGCCTTGAGCTTGCTCATCGAGCCCTCACCCGACTCGAACGGCTTCTTGGCGCCTGCCATCCAACATGCCCGCCACACGAGCAGGCGAGCCGCGTCGATCTCGGTCTTCATGTCGGAGAGCTTGAAGGCGATGCCTTGGTTCTCGATGATCGGGCGTCCGAACGCCTTGCGCTCCTTGGCGTATTCGAGCGAGTACTCGAATGCCGCGCGGGCGATGCCGATGGCCTGCGCGCCAACGAGCGGTCGCGTTGCCTCGAACGTGCTCATCGCGGCCTGCGTCTTGGTCTTGGCGCCCTCGCGAGCGCGCGCGAGGCGCAGGTCGAGCTTGTCCTTGCCACCGAGCAGGTTGGCGCCAGGGATACGACAGTCGTCCAGGATCACCTCGGCGGTGTGACTCGCGCGGATGCCGTGCTTCTTGAACTTCTGCCCCTGGTTGATGCCGGGCGTGTCCGGACCCACGACAAAGGCAGCGTGACCGCGGCCCTTGAGCTCCGGGTCGACCGCGGCGACGATCACGTGCACGTCGGCGATGCCGCCATTCGTGATCCAGGTCTTGGTGCCGTCGAGCACCCACTCGTCGGACTTCTCGTCGTACACGGCGCGCGTCCGCAGGCTCGACACGTCGCTGCCGGCGTCGGGCTCGCTGACGGCGAACGCGCCGAGTTGAATCTTTTCGGGCGTGCCGAAGCACTGCGGCAGCCACTCGCCGTGCTGTTCCGGCGTGCCGCTGGCCAGGATGCCGCTCACGGCGAGCGTGCTCCCGAGGACCGCGAGCGTGATGCCGGCATCGCCCCACGCCAGCTCCTCGCTCGCGAGCGCGAGCATCAGTCCCGCGGGGTCGGCTGCGCACTGGGCGAAGAAGTCGAGCGAGTAGAGGCCGACCTTGGCGGCCTCCTCGATGATCGGCCAGGGGGTCTCTTCCC
Organism: Acidimicrobiia bacterium; assembly: GCA_040881685.1. Classification (NCBI taxonomy): domain Bacteria; kingdom Bacillati; phylum Actinomycetota; class Acidimicrobiia; species Acidimicrobiia bacterium. Next base: position 139,210 of record JBBECS010000054.1, read on the forward strand.
GCTCGTCCCACTCGCTGGCGGCGGGGCGCACGACGTCTTCGGCGAAGTCGTGGACCCATTTCTGGACCTGGAGCTGATCTTCGTTGAGGTCGAGGCTGAACTCGGCCATGGGTGCCTCCTCGGCGCCGGGGGGCCCGGTCGCCTGTAAGTTACTGACCGGTAACCACCTTACCCGAGTCGCGCCTCGGAATCACCAATCCGGCCCGCGGAGGCCTCAGGCCAAGGTGCTCTCCGGGGCCACTCGCCCCGATCTCGTGCGCCACCCGGCACGAGCCGGAGCCGTGCGTCATGGAAGTGGGCTGTGCGCTCCGCGAAACGTGGGCCGACGTGCGCGATGCCACGATCGCCATCCTCGACGCCACCACGTTCGCCGACCTCGCCGCCCGCTCCGGCGGCCGCTGGCTCGAGCCAACCCCGATCCCCGAACCTCGCCGTCGCGAGGCCGCAATCCCCTAACGCCCGCAATTGCAAGGATTCGTGCTATTTTCCTTGCATGAGCGGGTTTCGCATCGGCGAAGCGGCGCAGCTGCTGGGCGTCAGCGCCGACACCGTGCGGCGGCTGGCCGACGATGGCGAGCTCGAGACCCAGCGCACGGAGGGCGGACAACGGATCGTCGACGGCGTGTCCCTGGCGAGGTTCGTCGCCGCGCAGACGACCACCCCCGAGGCGGGGTCGATCGTGGCGCAGTCGGCCCGCAACCGCTTCAGCGGGATCGTCACCCGCGTCGTGAAGGACAACGTTGCCGCCCAGGTCGAGATCCAGGCCGGTCCACACCGCCTGGTCTCGCTGATGACGGCGGAGGCGGTGGACGACCTCGGGCTCGAGCCCGGCATGCTCGCCGTCGCCGCGGTGAAGGCCACAAACGTCGTGGTTGAGGTGCCAGGACCTTGAGACGCATGTTCCTTGCGGTCGCGCTCGTCGCCGCGATCGCAACCCCTGCCTCGGCCGGTGAGCGCATCAAACCGGTCGGCGGACCGCTGAACGTGTTCGCTGCGTCATCGCTCACGGAGGCCTTCGCCGCCATCGGCGAGAAGTTCGAGCGCAAGAACCCGGACGCGGACATCACCTTCAACTTCAGCTCGTCATCGACGCTCGCGACGCAGATCGAGCAGGGCGCCCCTGCTGATGTGTTCGCGTCCGCCGACGTTCGCACGATGGACAGGCTCGTGGCCGGCGGGCAGGTCCCCGAGGGCGGTGGGCGCGGCGGTGACGTGCCCGTGTTCGCGCGGAACCGCCTCGCGATCGCCGTTGCCCTAGGGAACCCGAAGAAGATCAAGACGCTCGCTGACACCCTCGACGGTCGCGTGACGCTCGTGTTGTGCGCACCGGAAGTGCCGTGCGGGAAGTACGCGATGCAGGCATACGAGAACGCGGGGCTCACCGTCCCGCAGGTACCGACCGGTGCCAGCGCCAAGGACACGTTGGCGAAGGTCTCGCTCGGCGAGGCGGACGCGGCGGTCGTGTACGTGACCGATGTCGAAGCCGCGAGCGGCGATGTCGACGGAGTGAAGATCCCCGATCGCGACAACGTGAACGCGCTGTACCCGATCTCACCGATCGTCAACTCGCCAAACGAACGGGGCGGGAAAGCGTTCATCATCTACGTGCAGTCCAAGGCTGGCCAGAGGATCCTGCGCAGGTTCGGCTTCCTCGAACCATGAGCGTTGGGACGAGGCGGGCGCGCCGCGGCCCCCCTGTCTTCGTCGGTGTCGTTGCCGCCGTCGCCATCGCGTTCTTCGCGCTCCCGCTCATCGGGATGCTGGAGCGCGCGCCGTGGAGTGACGTCTGGGGCGATCTCACCGCTGACACCACGGTCGACGCGCTCCGGCTGTCGCTGGTCTGCTCGCTCGCTGCGACGGCGCTATCACTGCTGTTCGGCGTACCGCTAGCGTGGGTGCTGGCCCGAGCCGAGTTTCCCGGCCGGCGCCTCGCGCGCGCCCTCGTCACCTTGCCGATGGTGCTGCCGCCGGTGGTGGGAGGCGTCGCACTCTTCCTCGCCTTCGGACGGAACGGCTTCGTCGGTCAGCACTTGGACGCATGGTTCGGACTGCGCTTGCCCTTCTCGACCGGCGGTGTGATCGTCGCCGAGACCTTCGTCGCGATGCCATTCCTCGTCGTTGCCGTGGAGGGTGCGCTCCGAAGTGCCGACATTCGCTACGAGGAGGCGGGGGCGGTGCTCGGGGCCCGCCGGATGACCGTGTTCCGCCGGGTGACGCTCCCGATGATCGCGCCCGCGGTCGCGGCGGGCGCCGTGCTGAGCTGGGCCCGCGCCATCGGAGAGTTCGGGGCGACGATCACGTTTGCCGGCAACTTCCCCGGTACGACGCAGACGATGCCGCTCGCGATCTTCGGACGGTTCGAGGCCGGCGATCTCGATGGCTCGATCGCGTTGAGCCTCGTGCTCGTCGGAGTGTCGATCGCGGTGCTGGTCGGGCTGCGCGACCGGTGGCTGCACGCATGACTCTCACCGCGACCCTCGGGGTCGACCTGGACCGATTCACGCTGCACGACATCGCGCTGCGCATCGCCGACCGCGAGACGGTCGCGCTCCTCGGCCCGAACGGGGCTGGCAAGACAACCATTCTGCGAACCTTGATGGGTCTTGTCCCCGTGACCCGCGGGCAGGTGAGGCTCGACGATGTCGTTCTCGACGACCCGACCGACGACCGATGGGTCCCGCCCGACCGGCGCCGAATCGGCACCGTCTTCCAGGACCTGCTCCTCTTCCCACACCTGAGCGCGCTCGAGAACGTTGCATTCGGCGTGCGCTCCCGCGGCGTACGGCCACGTGACGCTCGGCGCCGCGCTGCCGAATGGCTCGAGCAGCTCGGCATCGTCGATCTCGCTTCGGCGCGGCCGCGAACACTCTCCGGAGGTCAAGCGCAGCGCGTTGCACTCGCTCGCGCGCTCGCCACCGAGCCCAGGTTGCTCCTTCTCGATGAACCCTTGACCGCGCTCGATGTGAGCACGCGACCCGAGATCCGGCGCGAGCTCGCCCGGCACCTCGAGACCTTCGACGGCGGTGCGCTCGTCGTGACGCACGACCCGGTCGAGGCGATGGCGCTCGCCGACCGCATCGTGGTGCTGGAGGACGGGCGCGTGACGCAGGAAGGCACCCCAACCGAAGTCCGTGAGCAGCCCCGGACTCGCTACGTCGCCGACGTGGCCGGCCTCAACCTCTACCGCGGTACCGCCGGAACCGACGGGCTCGTCCTCGAGAGCGGGGCACATCTCGTCAGCGCGCAACGGCTCACGGGGCCCGCGTTCGCGGTTGTGCACCCGCGTTCCGTGGCACTGCACGAGCGCCGACCCGAAGGCACACCGCGCAACGTGTGGCAGGGAGTTGTCCGGCATCTCGATCCCGAAGGCGATCGGGCCCGAGTGCACGTCGACGCACCGGTGCCGATGACCGCCGAAGTGACCTCGGCTGCCCTCGCCGAGCTCAGGCTCGCGGAAGGGAGCGCCGTGTGGGTGAGCGTGAAGGCAACCGAGGTGACGCTCTACCCCGCGTGACGAACGCGGCGCTCTAGGTCGACGGGGTCGTGGTCGGCGGGAGGATCCCCTGGATCACGATCTGATCCTGCACCTTCTGGCCGTTCTGACCGTTGGCCGTGAGCAGGTACGTGTGCTGACCAGCCGGACAGGTGAACGGGAACTGCTTGTTGTCGGTGGGTCCGAAGTTTCCGAACGGCGCGGGGCCGTCGATGCTGATCGTCACGCCCGTCGTGTTCGTCGTGGCCCACACGAGGTTCACGTTCACGACGCCGCCGCCGTCGGGGCAGTTCACGGGCGACGGGCTCGCGGTGAACTGGAGGATCCGAGGGCCGGCCGCAGTCGTCGTCGACGACGTGCTGGTCGACGTGGACGAGCTCGTCGACGTAGACGAGCTCGATGTGGAGGTGGAACCCCCGTTTTTCTTGTCACCACCACCGGCTGCGAGCGCGATCACCGTGCCGACGAGGATGCCCAGCACGAGCACGCCGCCCGCGATGAACCACAGCCGCCGCCGATCAGCGTCACCTTCGTCGTCCCACATCCCGCCACCGCCGCCCGGAGGCTGCCCGCCGCCCCCTCCGGCCGGGATGTCCGGACGCGTGACCGGAGCGGTGGCATCGGCGCCGAAACCCCGCGCAGGGAGGGTGGCGTCTGGATCCTGGGTCGACATCGCGAGGACGGTAGTGGACGCCGACAGCGGCATCTCGGCACCGAGACGCGACCCACCCGGAGTGGTCGTGCATACTGCCCGCGCCGTGACTGACCACGATGACGCCGCTCGATACGCCGCGACCGCCGGCGCGCGGTTGCTCGAATTGCGCGCCCAGGACAACCGCGACGAATGGCGGCGCTACGCGCTCGGTGACGCCGGCGATCTCGCTGCCAACCGGCAGCTGCTCGAGCTGCTCCACGCCGAGCACCCCGACGATGCAGTGCTCTCGGAAGAGTCCGCCGATGATCTGGGTCGGCTCGACGCGGATCGAGTGTGGATCGTGGACCCGCTCGATGGCACGCGAGAGTTCACAGAAGCCGGACGCTCCGACTGGGCCGTGCATGTTGCGCTGTGGGAGCGGGGCGTCGGTGTGCGCGTCGGTGCAGTTGCGCTCCCGGCGCGACAGCGCGTGCTTTCGACCGCGGAGCCACCAATCGTCCCGGCCTCGACCGACCGACCCCCACGCGTCGTGGTGAGTCGTACGCGCCCGCCCACTGCAGCCCGAAAGGTTGCCGCCGCGCTCGACGGAGAGCTCGTTGCGATGGGTTCCGCCGGCGCGAAGGCGATGGCCGTCGTCACCGGCGAGGTCGACGCGTATGTACATGCCGGCGGGCAATACGAGTGGGACTCTGCTGCTCCGGTGGCGGTGGCCGCCGCCGCGGGCCTGCACGTGTCACGGCTCGATGGATCGCAGCTCGAGTACAACCAACGAGACCCCTGGCTTCCCGATCTGATCGTGTGTCGCCTCGACCTCGCCGAGGCGATCGTCGCGGCAGCTGCGGGTGAGCAGTAGCGCCTATGGCGCCGCATCCCACTATTCGGCTTCCCACCACCACGCGACGCCGGCCAGCCCCGGACCGGTGTGCACGACCATCACCGGTCCGAACTCCCCCACGAACGCCGTCGTCGGGTGTTCGAGCTCCGACACCCGCGCCAGCAGCTCGTTTGCCGTCTCGACGGCGAGCGCGTGCAGCGCGGCGACGTGCAGTCGAGAGCGTGGGGGTCGAGAGCGGTGCACGAGCGCGACGATCCGATCGAGGGCCGTCGCTCGACTCAGCGCGGGGCGCAGCCGGCGGACCGCGCCGCCGCGAAACTCGAAGAGCGGGTTGATCCCGAGACGACGCCCGGCCCAGCCCGCGACACCCGGGACCCGGCCGCTGCGAACGAGATGGTCGAGGGTGGGGACGGTGGCGACGAGTCGAACCCGTTCGATCACCGCACGCGCCCGGTTCTCCACGTGCTCGAGCGACGCGCCGCCGCGCGCGGCTTCGGCCGCCGCAAGGACGACGAGGGCCTCCGCGCCACCAGCTGTGGCCGTGTCGATGACGCGCACCGGTCCGTCGACCGCCTGTGCTGCGACGCTCGCGGCGTGATACGTCGCGCTCATCGACGACGCGATCGTCAGCACGACGGCTCCGCCGTTGCCAGCACATGCCTCTTTGATCGCGGTCTCGAACTCTCCTGGAGTTGGAGCTGAGGTCGTGACGTCGCATTCGTGGAGGAGCTCGTCGAGCGGACGACCGCCCTCCGGCTCGGGCACGCCGCGAACGGTGAGCCACATCGGCACGACCGCGATCCCCTGCTCGCGTGCGAGGTCGGGCGGCAGCGCGGCAGCGCTGTCGGTGACGATGGCGACGGTCACGACCGCACCACGTTCTCCGCGGTGACGCGAACCAACAAGGACGCCAGCAGCACGAGGAGGCCCGACCCGAGCAGCACGACTCGGGCCGGTTCGAGGCTTCCCAGCAGATGCGCGTCTCCGAGCAGATCGCCGGCAAGACCGGCCGCGATCGCGGCGACGCCGAGCCCGAGCCGGATGACCACGTGGAAGGCCGCGAACGCGAGCACGCGCTGGTGGCCGTCGATCGACGACTGGATCGCTCCCATGCCCGACGCGAGCGTGAACGCGGCTGCGGCCCCGAACACCAGCGCGCCCGCGAACGCGAGGCTGATCGACGACGCCAGGCTGAAGACCGCGACGATCAGGCCGATCGCGGCGACGCCGAGGCGCGCCTCTTGGATCGAGTCACGCGCCCGACGCACGTGGAGCAGACCGAGGCCGGCACCGGCGCCGACACCGAACAACGCGATGAGCACTCCGAACTCGGTGTCAGACGCATCGAGAACGTCGCGGACGAACACGATCCCGAGCGAGAACAGGGCGCCGAGCCCGAGCGCGACGGCCGCCGCCGCGGGCATGACGGCGCGTACAAGAGGGATCCGAAACGCCTCGATGAACCGCGCATCCTCCGAGGTCGGACGACCACCGATTGGTGCTCGCAACATGTGCAGGCGAGAGACGAAGGCGAACGAGACCAGGAAGGTGACGGCGTCGATCCAGAACACGAGCGCAAGCGGGCGATCGAAGAGATCGACGAACGGCAGCGCGGCGCACGCCGCGAACAACGCCGCCCCGAGCGGGATGGAACCGTACGACGAGCCGAGCACGAGACCGTTGGCGAGCGGAAGGTCATCCGCGGACTCCACCAGATCAGGGATCGACGCGTCGCGCGCCGGCAGGAACACGAGGCTGGCGACCTCGAGCAGCACTGCACACAGATAGACCCACCAGATCTCGCGCACGAGGGGGACGGTGGCGATGATCACCGCACGCGACGCATCCATGGCCAGCATGGTCCGACGTCGGTCCCACCGGGACACGGCCCGCGCCGCGAGCGGGCCGCCAAGCGCAGCCGGGAGAAGACGCAGGGTCAGGATCCCGCCAACCGCCGTTGGTGAGTCCGTGAGCTCGAGTGCGAGTGCCATGAACGCGACCGTGCCCATCCAGTCACCGAGGCTGGAGACCAGCTGGCCGATGAGGAGGTCACGGAACCCACCGCGGCGCACCAGCGAAGTGACGGTCACCTGGTGGGTGTGTCGGGATCGCGGTCGAACAGCAACCGGCGCGCATAGGGCTCGAAGCCGGGGGTGGGGGGCGGCGCGTTGGCGACCACGCGTTTCGCCAGCATCGGCACCGCGACGGCCCCACCGGCCGCCGCGCCGAACGCGCTGTTCGTGATGGCAAGCACCGGGGCGAGCAGTACCTCGCCGAAGAAGCCACCGAGGCCGGTCTCGCGCACCGCTTTCCCGAGCACGAGGCTTCCGAGGAGCACGACCATGCCGGGCCACGCATTGACCGCCAGGGCACCGAGCGCCGGAGCGACACCGCGTCCGCCCTTCCCACCCAGGAAGGGCGACCAGTTGTGACCGGCGACAGCGACGCCACCCGCGAGTGAAGCAAGCAACCATCGGTCGCCGGCAACGAGTGGACCGAGCGCGCCCTTGGCCATGTCGAGGATGCCCGACACCGCGAGTGGCCAGAAGCCGCCAACGCGGTAGATCGACGTGCCTGACACCGTTCCGTACGGCGTGTCCCGCAGATCAACACCCTTGACCCAGCGCGCCACAAGGTTCGAGAAAGGAATGGCGCCTGCGATGAACGCGAGCGCCAGCACTCCCCCCTCGATCATCCGGTCATTCTGCCGGGTTACCCACCGAGAGGTTTGATGACTTGGTTGAAGGCCTCGCCGAGCGCGGTTTGGCTCGCGATCACCGATTCGCTCATGACGACGCGCCCCGCCGGTGGGCAGGGTTCGTTCAGCGTCGTACCTCCGGTCGCCGTCTTGGGCGTCGGCGCGACCGTCGTGCCGGCTGCGACCACCTCGAAGCTCGTGCACACACCCCTGATCACGCGCCGTCCCGTCGTGTCAGATACGTAGCAGATCAAGCGAACGAAGGCGGTGCCTGGTGCGGCAGTGTCGGGAACGATGATCGTGTCGGCGCCGGTCGTGAGTCGGACACCGTCGGACGTGAGCAACTCCGTTGCGAAGGCGCTCGACGCGCGACACTCCGAGTCTGCGATCGGGCTGCCGACGACCGTGTAATGGATCTCCGTGCCGGGCGCACCCGAAGAGGGATCCAGCGACCCGATGCCCACGCCGTCATCTGCGCTCGGCTGGGCCGCAGTCTGGGCAACCAGCGCGACGAGGACGACGATCGCGAGCAGAGAGATTCGGAGCACGCGGTTCACGGGCCTCCTCGGAGATCGGGTACGCCCAGTCTGCCCAATGAGGCGCCCTCGACGGGAACTCGAACTCACGATGCGGGAAGTTGGGGTAGCACCCACTGGAAGATCAGCTCGGCCGCATCGGGGTTGAAATGCACGCCGTCGTAGCGCAACTCGACCCCGTTCAACGTGTTCGTGTACACGCCGTCGGGTGACACGTATGCGTTGAGATCTACCAATGTCACGCCCGCATCCGCGCGCTGTCGCACGAAGCGCGTCAGGAGCGCGTTCCAATGATCGATGCGCGCTGGATCGTCCTCGTCCCATTTCGACGGTTGACCCACGACCTCGGGTCGGTGGTTGTACGGAGCGGTGAGCAGCACGACCTTCCCGCCATGGGCGCGCAGGGTGTCAACGCCGCGTTCGAGCTGCGCGAGCAGATAGCGGTCCGACTTCTTGCTTCCGAAAGGCAGGCTCTCACCGTCGACTTCGAGATCCTGGACGACGAACACATCGAAGACCACGACCGAGACGACCGGCGCCGTCTCGGACACAAATCCCTCCCACTGTGCGGGCCAGTCGTCGCAAGTCGTCTCCGTCGGTGCCGAGCGCCCGCCGTGCTCGATCACGGCGCGCTGCGCGAGTCCGCACGCGAGCTCCCCACGGTTGAAGAGCTCCACTCCCGCTGCGTGCGAACCCCGGTCGAAGCCGTCGCCGAGGGTCTTGGCCACCGAGTCGCCGACGACGAGGACGCGTGCGGGCACGGGTGCCGGTGTCCCTGGCAAGGTCGTCACCGGTGGCGATGCGACCGCAATCTCGTCCGGCGTGCCCCGGACGACGGGAACCAGGAGGAACACGGCCGCAAGCACCGCGGCCAAGCCCGGCACCACGACGACCGCGCGCCGCGCGAGCTGCGGCCAGTCACCCCGGCGCACCGGCATCTCCACGAAGAAGTAGGAAGCCGCCGCGAGCCCAGCGCTCACCGCGATCCGCAAGATGAGCAGCGCCGTCCCGTGCAGACCCGAGCGGTCCTCGGTCAACGTCAAGTACACCGGCCAGTGCCATAGGTAGAGCCCGTACGACACCTTGCCGACGGCGCGCAGCGGCTTCGGTGACAGCGCCGACCGCACGAGGTTGCGCCGCGGCTGCACTGCCGCACCGATCACCAGCGCGCACGCGACTGCCGCCAGGAGGTAGCCACCGCGGTACATCCATTCAGCCGTGTCTCTTGTGACAATGAGCATCACGAGCAGAACAACGGATCCCGCGAGACCCGCACGCACCCACGGAGCGGCGCGCGGCGCGCGACGGCGGCGTGTGCGCTGACGCAGGAGAACGGCCGCGAGCACCGCCCCCGCGAGGAGCGCCTGCGCGCGGGTATCGGTGCCGTAGTACACACGTGACGGGTCCGACCCGGATTTGTAAAGCGCGGCCATCAGCAACGCTGAGACCACTGCACCGATCACGAACACCCGCGTGACGAGCCGCAGCTGTGGACGCCAACGGAGCAGCACCAGCACGAGGAACGGCCATAACAGGTAGAACTGCTCTTCGATCGCGAGCGACCACATGTGCCGGAACGGCGACGGCGCCGCGAACTGCTCGAAATAGCTTTGGTCCGACAGGACGAAGCGCCAGTTGGCGACGTAGCCGATGGCGGCCAGCCCGTCGTCTCGTATTCGCTCGAGCTGCGAAGCCTTTGCGATTGCGAGCGCATAGACGGCGATGCCCAACAGCACGAGCGCGAGTGCCGGCAGTAAGCGGCGCGCTCGGCGGATCCAGAAACCCCGAAGGTCGATTCGGCCATGTCGGCCCCACTCGGCGAGCAGCAACGTCGTGATCAAGAAGCCACTCAGCACGAAGAAGAGGTCGACACCGAGGAAGCCGCCGCGCATCCACGTGGCACCGCCGTGATACAGGAGGACCGCGATGACCGCGACCCCGCGGAGCCCGTCGAGCGCGGGCTGATGCGGGATCGACGGCGCGCTCGGAGTGGAAGGGTCCCCGTGCGCCTCCGGCGTCCCGTCGGCGCGGGCGCGGGTGTCCAAGCGCGTCAAGTCTGACCGCCCGCTTCCTGCCCGTGTAGGTCGCGCGGGTACGTTGGGCCGATGCGCCGTGGCACCCGGGCTCTGGCCTTCGCCGTCGCCACTGCGACGCTCCTCGCGATGGCGCCCACGGTCGTGAGCGCGAGCGCACCCGCGAAGGCCAAGCCCGCGGCGTACGCCAAGAGCGTGTGCAGCAGCTTGGACAGCTGGCTCACCAAGATCGAGAGCGCGAGCGCGCAAGCCTCCGCGGCGCCGCCAACGACTCCGGCGCAGGGCAAGAAAGCCTTGCTGAAGCTGGTCGGCTCGGCCGTCAACGCGACGAAGGCGCTCGTGGGCAAGCTGAAGAAGACCGGACCACCGGCGGTCGAAGGCGGGGCAGACGTGCAGTCGATCGTGGTCGGGCAGTTCAAGCAGGTGCAATCGACGCTGACGAACGCGCGCAAGTCACTGAAGCAGCTCCCAGCCGACGATCCGGTGGCGTTCGTGGCTCAATCACGGACGGCTCAGGACGCAGTGGAAGCCGGGCTCGAGAGCGTGCAAGCCGCGCTGAACGCGGCCAGCGCGCTCGACGTGGCGCCACTCGTGAAGGCATTCAACGCACAGGCAACCTGCCAACAGCTCACCGACTGACCACGTCGGCCGCGTGCCGGCGGCGCCACCAGCGACGGATACGCCCCGCGGGCTCGAGCCACTTGGCTCGCTCCGCCACCTGCACGACGTTGGTCATCACCTCCCCGAAGTGGTCGGGACGGGCGAGCAGCCAGCTGTGCCCACCCGGGACGGAGATCGTCGGCGCATCGCCGAGCGCGTCGCGCAATGCATCGATCGACGCGTCGGTCACCACCCGATCTCGCGGCGACCACACCACCACTACGGGGAGTCCGCGCTTGCGGAGCGCGCCGAGCTCATCGGTGAGGTCGGCGTCGCGAGCAAGGCGCGCCGAGCGCCAGAAGGAACGCGGGTCGAGCACGATGTTCGGGAGTGCCTCGGTGAACACCACCGGAAGTACCCGAGAGAGCTGGATCGCGCCGCGCAGATCACGCGAGAGGTGCAGACCCCAATCCCAGATCGGCCGATCCGTCATCGGTCGAACCAGCTCGCCGTCGTCTGCCCACACTGCTCCGCCGATCGAGTTCACGAGTACGAGGGCGCCGACACGATCGGGATGGTCGTGCGCGGTCACGATGGACACGCCGCCGCCGAACGAATGCCCCACGAGAAGCACCGGTTCGGTGACGCCCAGCTCGTCGAGGAACGCGACCAGCCACGTCGCGTAGCCGCGCAGCGTGCATTCCTCGGCGGGCAACCCGGCGCTCCCGCTGAACCCGGGCATGGCCGGCGCGATCACGCGCACTCCCATCGCGGCGAGGCGCTTCACCGCGCCCCGATAGGCCCGGTGGCTGAGCCCCCATCCGTGCAGGAACACGACCGTGCGCCCGCGTCCAGCCTCGAGATACGACACCGACCGCCCGGCGACGCGGCGACGGTGCCAACGCAACCCGGGTTTAGGAATAGCGGGCCTCGACTCCCTTGGACTCGCCGTGGTTCGCGACCGCGTCGACGAAGTCGGAGAGCAGCGCATCGGCGACGTTGGCGTGCGCGGGCGACAGGACCATGTGCAGGCCGCGCGGCTCCACGTTGCGATTGAGATTCCAACCCCGTTCGTCCATCACGTCGCCGACCGCGTACAGGTCGAGGCTGCTCGACTCCAGCGCGAGCACGGGCCCGATCGGCGCGCCGACGATCTCGATTCCGGAGATGCCTTCGAGTCCTGTGCGGATCTTCTCCACGGTCGTCATCAGCCCGCGCATGATCTCGGTGTACCCGTCGACCCCGAGATAGCGCATCGCGGCCCATGCGCTGGCAATGGGGGCCGCGGGTCGTGCTCCCATGATCGCCGGCGATCCGTACACACCCGCCGGCCACTGGTCGTAGAGGAAGACCTGGTGCGAGGACCAGTCGGGGTCGCGGTGCAGCACCACCGACGCGCCCTTCGGCACGTATCCGAACTTGTGCACATCGGCCGAGATCTCGGTCACACCCTCGACGCGGAAGTCCCACGGCGGCACATCGCGGCCAAGTCGTTCGAGGAAGGGCAGCACGAATCCGCCGAGGCACCCATCCACATGACATCCCGCGCCGTGCTCGGCCGCGAGCGCGGCAATGTCCGCCACCGGGTCCATGACCCCATGGGGATACGAGAACGCCGACGCGACCAGCACCGCCGTCGACGGTCCGACGAGGCGCGCGGCCTCGCGCACGTCCACACGCCATTGGTCATCCAGCGGGACTGAGACGAGCTCCATGCCGAAGTAGTGGGCCGCCTTCGCGTAGGCCGGATGCGCCGAGTGCGGGGCAAGGATTTGAGGACGCTCGACGCCGCGCGCACGCGCGCGCTCGCGATTGACGAGCATCGACATGAGGATCGACTCGGTGCCACCCGAGGTCATCGTCCCGCCACCGGGCTCGGGTGCGTGCAGGAGGTCGCCGGTCATCTGCACAACCTCGGCTTCGAGCGCGGCGACTTCGGGGAACTTGAAGGGGTTGAGCGCGTTGTGGAACAGGTATCGACGTTGGACCTCGAGGAACAGCTGCTCGAGGTCGTCGCGGCCCGAGGGATACACGAGGCCGAAGAGCCGAGCGCCGAGGACGTCCGGTTCGACTGCACGGCGTCGGTCGAGCTCGGCGAGCACGTCGTCCGCTGGGGTGCCCCCGTCCTGCATCAGCTGGTGTGCATCAGCTGCTGACGTGCTGCGCGGCGAGCCGTCCAGCCTCGCGCTGGTACTCCGTGATTCCCGCGGGTTCGAACGGCCCGACCGAGCCGGCCGCGATCGCTTCGGGCGACTTCTCCGGGATCTCGAGCAGCTCGGCGAGCAAGCTGACCGGGTGCTCGGCCACCGAGTGGTAGTCGACCGTGAACAGGTCGCGGCCCAGCTTCTCCGCCACTGCCTTGCCACGGCGGATGGCATCGGCCAGGCGAACATCGACGCCCGGGTTGTCGAGGAGCCGATCACGGACATCCACGCGGAAGAATCCTTGCCGGTCCACGTAGCCCGTCTCGAAGAGCCCGATCATGGTGGCGAGCCACGCGAAGCCCTTCGGGTCGGGATCGGCGCGGCCGAGGAACGCGAACACCTCGAGCTCGCCCTCCATGGTCGTGCCGTAGTCGGCGAGTACATGCACGAAGTCGTGCTGCGCGAGGTACGCCGAGGCCGCACTGCGCGTCCCAGGGAGGAAGAAGCCGCGCTCCCGGTACATGTCGGAGACGCATCGGCCGAGGCTTCCCTCCGGGAGTTCGGCGAGCTGGCGCCATCGAAGCTCGAGGTCGGGCTCGGGCGGGCCTTCCTCCCACGGGTCTTCGAGCGCGGCCTTGGAATGCAACGTCTCCATCGACGTCTCGTCGAAGTGCTCGGCGAAGCCGCTGCGACGAAGGTCGTTCCAGGCAAGGCCGAGTGCGCCCCTCGCATACTTGCGCGCGATCCCGACGAAGTCGTCGGCGATCCCCAGCACCTCGGCACATTCGGCGACGCGACGCGCGACGTCCTCCGGGATCGGCGTGAGCACCATCTCGGCGAGGACCATGTGGTGCACGATCCGCTGGCGGTACTGGTGCCCGCGGCGCGCCAGCACCTTGCCGAGCTCGGCGGCATCGAGTGGCTCGAGCGACCGGTAGTCGATGTCGACTTCGGTGACCGCCTTCGTCACCGCCCGTAGCAAAGACACCTGCACATCGGTGAGCCCGCCATCGGGCGCGACCGCCGTTGCCATCCCGCGCGAGACCGCATGGACCTCTTCGTATTCGGGCTTCGACGTGTCGACGTCGGCGGACGGGTCCGAGAATGGACCGGTCACGGCAGACAGCGCTCCGGCAACGGATGCTGGAACAGCTGCGCCGCGTTCTGGTGGAGCATCTTGCGCAGCTCGTCGACGGGAAGGTCGCCCCAGAAGCGCTCGACGACAGCCTGCGAGTCGGGCCACGTACCGTCGCCGTGCGGGTAGTCGGTCTCGAACATGATGTGGTCGACGCCGATCGCGTAGCGCGTCGCGATCGTCGACGGGTCGTCGATGGTACAGAACCAGAAGTTGCGCCGGAGCACCTCGGCCGGACGCATCCCGCCGAAGCCGTCGAGGCCATAACCCGAGCGGTCGACGATGTTGTCGAGTCGGTCGATAAGCATGCCGACCCAGCCGATGCCACCTTCCGACATCGCGATCTTCAGCGTCGGGTAGCGCGCCCCCCACGCCGACCACACCCACTCCGCGCACGCCGTGAGCGAGAGTTGGCCGAACAAGGTCGCACCGAGCTGGAGAGGCGGGCAACCCGCCGGGAAGTCGGGCATGCCTGACGAGCCCACGTGCAGGCAGATGACCGTCTCGGTCTCCGCGCACGCGGCGATGATCGGCTCCCAGTAGTCGCTGAAGATCGCCGGGAAGTCGATGCGGTGCGGGCGTTCGGGCAGCGTGACCGCTCGGAACCCGCGTGCGGCGTTGCGACGGATCTCCTCAGCGCCGATCTCGGGATCGGAGAGCCAGGTGATTCCCATCGGGATCGTGCGGTCGGGGTACGGCTGCCACCACTCCTCGTACATCCAGTCGTTCCACGCACGCGTGACCGCAAGCCCGAGCTCCGGGTCCTGCGCCTGCGAATACACGCGGCCACAGAATCCCGTGATCATCGACGGGAAGTTCAGGGACGCCCACACGCCGTTGATGTCCATGTCGCGGACTCGGGCGTCGATGTCCCAACAGCCCCGCCGCATCTGGTCGAAGCGGAACGGCTCGATCTTCACCGTCTCGGGCCGTCGCCCCGCCACCGCGTTCTGACCCACCTGGAAATGGCGAGCGCCCTCGAACTCCCAGACCTCGTGACCGCTCTCGTCCTCGATGATGCGCGGCGCGCGCTCCTGGAGCGCCTTCGGCAGCCGGCCCTCGAACATGTGGCGTGGCTCCACGAGGTGGTCGTCCACCGAGATGATCGTGTACTTCACCTCGCGGGGTTCGGGCTCAGGAAGGAAGAGGTCCGGGCGGGGCTCGGCGGTCGTCGTCATACCCAAGAATCTACGGCACCCCCCGTTCTGGAGATCCAGGGGCTACTGCTTCGGTCGCTGTGGGGCTCCAGAAGGGGGGTTGGCGGTGGGGCCGAGCCGACCGCGCTGGTCGAGCACATACAGCAGAACGAGCGCCGGCAGACAGGTCAGCACCGCCACGCCGAACACCGCGAGGACGGCGGTGAGCGTCGCGTCCGGGGCGGACGCCGCGTCGAGCGTCAGGTGCGTCCCGAGGAGGTGCGGGTACTGCGCGACGCCCCATCCACCGACCACGGTGGCCACCGCGCCGACCGCGAGCACGCGCGCAACCGATGGTGTGCGCCGCACGAGTGCGACGAGTGCCGACACCCCACAGAGGGCGGAGAGTACGACGAGCGGCAGCGCCTGGTGGGTCAGCCGGTTGAACAGGTGAGGCGAGTCGGAGTCGAGGATGGCGATGCCTGCGAGCGCGACCGCACCCGCGACCGCACCCGCGCCAATGGCGCGCACTCGGAAGTACCGCTCGAGATCCGCGTCCTGGCGCCGCCGGGCCTCGGCGACCAGGAACGTGGCGGCGAGGTACGCGCACGTGACCACGGCGAGCACGCCGCCGAGGATGGAGGTGGGGTTGACCCAGCTCGACACGAGGTCGCCCCGAGCGTTGCCTACGGGCACACGACCCGACGCGATCCCGCCGGCGACGGCGCCAAGGAAGAACGGCGTGACGAGAGACGACACGGCGAAGACGGCGCCGTACGCGCGTCGCGCTCCGAGCCGCGTCGAGACGTGCAGGAACGCGAAGCCCGACCCGCGCAGCACGATCCCGAACGCGGCGACGGTCAGCGGAACGAACAAGGTGGACATGAGGGACGAGAACGCATCGGTGAACGAGGTCCACAGCACGACGAGGCTGAAGATCAGCCACACGTGGTTGGCCTCCCACACCGGTGCCAAGGCGGCGTCGATGAGCGCGCGCGGGCGCCGGCCGCGCTCGCTCCCCCCGGCCACGAGATCCCAGAACCCGGCTCCGAAGTCTGCGCCCCCGAAGACCGCGTAGAACGTGACCCCGATCCACAAGATGACCGCGACGACGTCAGTCATGCGTTCCTACCACTCGACCCCGCGGGCGCGAGTTCAGGAGGAGGTCCGTAGGGCACCGGTGGCTCATCGGCGTCTGCCGCGCGCCAGCGGCGCGCCATCGAGCGGAGCACGAGCACCGCCGCCGTCCCGACGGCCGTGTACAGGAGCACGACAACGATGAGACTCACCCACACGCCGTCGGCTCGAGTCACCGCGTCCTCGGTTCGGAGCAGGCCCTGCACCACCCAGGGTTGGCGGCCGACCTCCGTCACCACCCAGCCGGCCTCCATGGCCACCATCGAGAGCACACCTGCAGCCGCGGCGCTGCGCAGGAACCACCGTGACCGCGGGAGGTCGCGGCGTCGCCACCACGAGAACGCGAACCACGCCGCGAGGGCGAGTAGCGCGGTGGCGATCCCCACCATCACGTCGAAGGCGAGATGGACGATGCTCGCCGGCGGCCGGTCACGCGGCGCGACCGACTCCAAGCCGATGATCTTCGTATCGGTGCTGTAGTCAGCGAGCCATGACGCGAGTCCGGGGATCTTGATCCCATAGCGAACCTCACCATCCACGAGGATGCCGCCGATCACCTCGGGCGCATGGCGCTGTGTCTCGAACACGAGCTCTTGCGCCGCGAATTTCACCGGCTGCTGGTGGAAGACCTCGCGCGCGGCGAGGTCACCGACCACGATCTGGAACGGCATCACGACAGCCGCGACGCTGAACGGCACGAGGAAGCCCAGTCGATGATGCCGATCGCGACGACCACGCAACATCGCGAACGCGTAGACGCTGGCGACCACGAATCCCGCAACCAGGTATGCGGCGAGCAGCATGTGGACGCTCTCGTGCCAGAACGCGTCGTTGAAGATGACGCGCCACGGATCGACGTCGACGACTTTGCCGTCTCGAAGCGTGAAGCCGGCCGGCTGGTTCATCCACGCGTTCGCGGCGACGACGGCCAGTGTTCCGCCGATGCCGGACAACACAACTGGGATGCCCGTGAGGAAGTGCGGCCAGGGTGGCAAGCGCTTCCACCCGTAGATGTAGACGGCAAGAAAGATCGCTTCCAGGAAGAAGAAGAGTCCTTCGATCGCGAACGGGATGCCGTACGCGTCTCCGAACCGTCCCATCAAACGCGGCCAGAGCAGCCCCATCTCGAAGGTGAGGACCGTGCCACTGACCGCGCCAACCGCGAAGAGGACGGCCGCGACCTTCGACCAGCGCTGCGCGAGGCGCAGCGCGACCTCGTCGCCGCGGCGCAAACCGCGGAAATGCACGAGCAGCGTGATGAACGTGAACGCGACGCCCATCGGTACGAGCAGGATGTGGAACCCGAGCGTGAACGCCATCTGCGTGCGCGCCGGCAAGAGCTGCGATGGCTCCGAGCTGAGCGCCGCGAGCACGTCCATCGGCACGTGAGCCTACGGGGGAGACCCTTCACGCAGCGGGGTTGCACGACCGCTGAACGCGGGATCAACTACGCCCGGCGGGGGACGGTGACAAGGAAGGGACCGGACCACGCTCGGCACTAGCCGCAGGATCCCGGAGCTCCCGGAGGGCGGGGGGTTCCATCCCCCCGTTCGACGCGACACATCTCATGCGGGCAGGCCGCAGCGTCTCGCGGCCGCGCTCAGCCCACTTCGAGGGGAGGTGATCTCTATGACGAAGCGCGTGATCGTCCGTCTGGGCGCTCTGCTCTCCGGCCTCGCAGCAGTGATGCTGTCGGGCGGAGCTGGCTGGAGCATCAAGTAGGGCAAGGAATCGAGGGATAGGGCCGGGGGATCGCCCCGGGATCCTGCGTGCTGGAATCTGGCAAGACTGCGCCGAACCTGCGAACATTTCGACGGCATGGGCGTCGGGACCGACGGGCAACGCCCGTTCGGCTTGTGGTGTGCCCTCGTAGGGGGCCTGGCAATGGCGCCTGCCCTCGCGCTCGCATCCGGGGGGCCGCCGGTTCCCGTCACGGAGCTCGCCGTGTTGGTGGCGTTGTGCGTGTTCGCCGAGCACATGGTCGTCCGCCACCCCAATGGAGCCGCGCTCTCGGGCTCGGTCGTCGTTGCGCTGGCAGCGGTGTTCGTGTTCCGTCACAGCGCTCCACTTCTGGGCCCGCTGCTCGTGGGACTCGCCGGCGGCCTCTACTTCCCGCACCTGCGCCGTGGGCAATGGCTGCTCATGTTCTTCAACGCCGGCAACTTCGGGCTTTCAACCCTCTCGGCCGCGGCCGCCTATCAAGTCGTCGCGGGGACCACGACGCGAATCGTCCCGAGCCTGCTCGGCGCGATCGCGGCCGGTCTCGCGTACTGCGCGGTCAACGTGTCGATCGTCGGCATCGGGCTCCACTTCCGGCATCGGATGACGTTCGCTTCGTTGGTTCCCACGCTCTGGGGTGTCGCCGACCTCCAGATCATCGTCTTCGCCACCGTCGGCGTGTTCCTCGGTCGTCTGTACGACCATCACGGCCTGTGGGTCCCCGTACTGTTCGTGCTTCCCATCCTGGTGGCGCGCCAGGCGTACGCGGCGTATCTCGCGATGCAGGAGGCGCGCGAAGCAACCCTCGACGTGCTCATCGAGTGCCTCGAGGCCAAGGACCCCTACACCGCCGGCCACGTGCGGCGCGTCGCGACGTTCGCGTGTTACATCGGTTCTGAGTTCGGGCAGTCGTCGGGCCGCCTCCGTCGCCTCCGCGAAGCCGCGCTCATGCACGACCTCGGGAAGCTCATCATCCCGAACCAGCTCCTGAACAAGCCCGGTCGCCTGACGGCGAGCGAGTACGCCCGTGTCCGGCATCACGAGGTCATCTCAGTCGACCTACTCGCAGGGATCGACCTGCTCGCCTCGAACACCAATGCGGTCACCGACTACGGGCTCGACGCCTCACTCGAAGGTCGCATCGTGCACGTGGCCGACGCCTTCGACGCGATGACGTCGACCCGGGCCTACCGCAAGGCGATGTCGCACGACGACGCGGTCGCCGAGCTGCGCGCCAACGCGGGGATCCAGTTCGACCGCCAGTGCGTGGAGAGCCTCATCACCGCACTCGAGCGCGTTGGTGAGCGCTACGGCGCGGGTGTGGAATCGAGTGCGGCCGCTCGACGGTTCGGGGTAGAGCCACCGCTCGCCGGTGCCGGCTCAGCAGGGCTCGGCGACCTCGCGCCCGAACCTGCTTGATTCGATCGCTCACTGCGGGCCGGGATACCCGGCCCGCGGGCGTTCGCTCCCTGGCGAGCGCCTCCGCTCCCTCCGGTCACTGCGGCGCCGCGCTCGCCAGCATCCGTATGCGCGCTCAGCCGCCGCCGAACTTCTGGCCACCGACGGCGGTGACGCCGCCGTCCACCACGATCGCGGCCCCGTTGATGTAGGACGCCTCTTCGGAGAGCAGGAACCGGACCACGCGCCCGACCTCCTCGGCCGCGCCCAATCGACCGAGCGGCACCGTGGACTCCAGTTGGGCTCTGGCTTCGGGTGACGGGATCGCAGGTTCGAGCATGGGCGTGCTGATGTACCCCGGACACACTGCGTTCGCCCGGATGCCCTCGAGCCCGAGCCGGTGCGCGAGCGACCGCGTCAGACCGATGAGCCCGTGCTTCGAGGCGACGTACGACGGGATGCCGCCGTGACCGATGAGCCCCTCGATCGACGCGATGCCCACGACGGCCGAACCCGGGTTGGCCTGACGCAGCGCGGGGAGCAGCGCCGAAACGATCAGTCCGTGCGCGCGCAGGTTGACATCCAGCACGAAGTCCCAGGTGTCGGCGTCGATCACGTCATCGAGCGCGGGCCGTACCATCCCTGCGGCGTGCACGAGTCCGCCCACTGAGCCGAGCGCCGCGAGAGTTGGCGCGACCGCAGCGTCGATCTGTGCCCGTTCGCTCACGTCGACGTGCGCCGCGTGGCTCGTCACCCCGATTGCCGCACACTCAGCCGCCGTCGCGGCAGCGCCCGCCTCGTCGACATCCCATACCGCGACGGGTCGCCCGACCGCCCCCAGCGCGAGCGCGCACGCCTTGCCGATCCCCGACGCGCCACCGGTGACGACCACGCCGGTGGCGGGAGTGCCGAGGCTGTCGCTCACGTCAGTCCTCTTGGGCGGCGAGGGCCTGCTCCTTGGCCCAGCGGTAGTCGGCCTTGCCGTTGGGCCCGCGCTGGATCTGCTTCACCAACACGAGCTCGCGCGGCACCTTGTAGCCCGCGAGCTCCTTCCGGCAATGCGCCTGGATCCCATCGAGTGTGAGCTCTCCCCCATCGCGCCGCGACACCACCGCCACCACACGTTCCCCCCACCGCGCGTCGGGTACACCCACCACGAGCGTGTCCTGCACTGCGGGGTGCGCGAGCAGGGTGGCCTCGACTTCTTCGGGAAAGACCTTCTCTCCACCGGTGTTGATCGCGAGCGAGCCGCGGCCGTGCAGGACGATCGAACCGTCGGCTTCGACGTGGGCGAAGTCGCCCGACATCGCCCAGCGCTCTCCGTCGACC
This sequence comes from Acidimicrobiia bacterium, assembly GCA_040881685.1. Lineage (NCBI taxonomy): Bacteria > Bacillati > Actinomycetota > Acidimicrobiia > Acidimicrobiia bacterium. Next base: position 160,058 of record JBBECS010000054.1, read on the forward strand.
TCGACGAACGTGGCCGCGGTCTTCTCGGGGTCGTTGTAGTAGCCCATCGGGAGGCGGCCTCGGCGCGCCAGGCGCCCGACCACGCCCGACCCCGGCGAGACCGACTTGAGGTCGTCGTCGAGCACGGCGGTGCGGTCGTCAACCGCGAAGTGGGCGGCAGACGGCGCGTCGCCACCCGGCTCGCGGCGCTCGTTGCCGACGACGCCCGTCTCGGTGGAGCCGTACCCGTCGATGATCATCACGGTGGGCAGGGCCTCGCGCGCGAGCTCCTTCGTGGTGGAGGAGCACAGCGCCCCGCCCGACGCGAGCACGAACAGTGAGGAGAGGTCCCAACGGTCCGGGTTCGCGCGCACGAGGTCGATGACCGGCCGCACCATCGCGTCGCCGACCAAGGTGACGAAGTTCGCCCGTTCCTTTTGGATGAGGTCGAGCGTGGCCGCCGGCTCCCACGGGCCGGGCGCGCCGTAGACCGCCTGACCCCCGGCGAAGAGCGTGGACAATGTGGACCAGTGCCCGCTCACGTGCATGAGCGGAGGAGTCACGAGCTGCACCGCGGGCATCTCCGGGATGCGCTCCACGATCTCCTCGGGTTCGGTGATCGGCGAGGTGCGGGTCGGGTCGCCGCCACCGAGCGCACCGAAGAAGATGTCTTCGTGCGTCCACATCACGCCCTTCGGCATGCCGGTGGTGCCGCCCGTGTAGCAGAGGTACAGGTCGTCGTTCGCCCGCCCTGCGAACGTGCGGCTGGGCGATGACGCCGCCAGCGCGGCCTCGTAGTCCACGGCACCGTCGGGGATCGGTTCACCGCTGTCGTCCTCGACCACGATGAGGTGCCGGAGCTTGTCGAGCTTCGGAACGACGCCGACGACCGCGGGCCCGAAGCGCCGATGGAACACCAAGCCGACGAGGTCGGCGTCGCTGAACAGGTGCTCGAGCTCGCGCTCCACGTATCGGTAGTTCACGTTCACCGGAACGGCGCGTAGCTTGTAGCAGGCGAGCATGCCTTCCATGTACTCCGTGCCGTTCAGCAGCTGGAGCCCGACGTGGTCGCCGCGACCGATGCCGGCGTCAGCGAGGTGGTGCGCCAATCGGTTGGCACGTTCCTCGAGCTGGGCGTAGGTAAGGCGCCGGTCGTGCGCAACGAGCGCGGTCCGCTCCGGGACGGCGTCGGCGACGCGCTCGAACAGCTCGGACAGGTTGTACGACGACATGTGTGAGCCGAGAGGCTACCGACTAGAACAGTTGGGATGTCTGGTGTGACGATCACGCCGGTGTCGGGTGCGTTGGGCGCCGAGGTGCGCGGGCTCGACCTCGAGCGGCTCGACGACGCCGGCTTCGCCGCGCTCGAGCAGGCGCTCATCGACCACCTCGTGGTGTTCCTCCCCGATCAGCACCTCACGCCCCACGGCCACACGGCCCTCGGCCGGCGGTTCGGGGAGATCGAGATCCACCCGTTCCTCCAGAAGCTGAGCGACGAGCACCAGGAGATCGTCGTGCTCGACGGCGACGCCGGTGCTCGCGCCGACGTCTGGCATACCGACGTCACGTTCAGCGATTCACCGCCCCTGTGTTCGATCCTGCACATGGTGAAGTGCCCGAGCCGCGGCGGAGACACGCTGTTCTCGAACCAGTACCGCGTGCTCGAAGGACTGTCGGAGCCGGTCCGCGACCTGCTCGGTGGTCTGACCGCGGTGCACACCGCCGCCGTGTTCGGGCACCCCGAGCAGCAGTCGGAGCACCCCGCCGTGCGCGTGCACCCGGTGACCGGTCGTCCGTCCCTCTACGTCAACCGCCAGTTCACGTCCCACTTCCCGCAGCTCCGGCGCGGCGAGAGCGACGCGCTGCTGGACTTTCTCCTTGCCTTCTCCGAGCAGCCTCAGTTCCAGTGCCGATACCGATGGGAACCGGGCGGCGTCGGCATCTGGGACAACCGCTGCACGCAGCACTACGCGGTGAACGACTACGACGAGTCACGCGTGATCCAACGCGTCACCGTGCTGGGCGATCTCCCCAAGGGTGACGCGCCGCGGTGGTCACACTGGCAGCCGACCACCATGTCGGCATCCGCCGCCGGCGAGATGGGGCTGAGCGGGTCTTACTAGCTGCCACGGCGGTCAGTGAGGAACGGGAACTTCTTGCGCACGTCGGTGACTCGCGCCGGGTCGACGTCGGCGACGAGGACTGCCTCCGTGCCCGTCGCCTCAGCCAGGACCTCGCCGAGCGGATCGACGATCCGGCTGTCGCCGACGTAATCGAGGCCACCGCCCTCACCGACGCGGTTGACGCCGACCACGTAGGCCTGATTCTCGATCGCGCGCGCCACGAGGAGCGCGCGCCAGTGCGCTCGTCGGCTCTCGGGCCAGTTCGCGACCACGATGTAGCAATCCGTATCGTGCGCGAGCGCCCAGAACTCGTCGGCAAAACGCAGGTCGTAACAGACGAACAAGCTGCACCGGGCGCCGTCCACGTCGACGGTGACGTGTTCACTCCCCGCCGCGAACCGCTCCTGCTCACGGGCGTAGCTGAACGGGTGGATCTTGGCGTAGCGATGAGTGGTGCCGTCCGGGGCGGCGAGCACCAGGCGGTTGAACGGCAGGGTCTGACCAGCGGGGCGCTCGGGCAGCGAGCCGCACACCCACACGCCGTGCCGCTGGGCCTGCTCGACGAGAAACCGAGTGCTCGGGCCGTCGACCGGCTCTGCGATCTTCTCGGTGTCCATCGAGAACCCGGTCGAGAACATCTCGGTGAGCACCACGAGCCGCGCCCCGGCGTCGGCGGCCTCGGCGATCGCCGGCTCGAGTACCGCGAAGGTCGCGGGCGGGTCCTCCCACACGATGTCGTGCTGAATCCCCGCGACTTTCATTTCTTCAGCGCCTTGAGCCGGCTGACGGCCGCGTCGAGCACCTCGAGGCGCTTGCAGAATGCGAACCGCACGAGTGATCGACCCGCATCGACATCGTCGTAGAAGACCACGTTCGGCACACCGACCACACCACATCGGTCGGCGAGTGAACGGCAGAACGCGGCTCCGTCACCTTCACCGAATGGTCGGATGTCAACCGTCACGAAGTACGTGCCCGCGGGTTCGAACACGTCGAACCCGACATCACGGAGACCGGAGCAGATCAGGTCCCGCTTGATCATGAGGTCGTCCCTGAATGCCGAGTAATAGCCGTCGTCGAGCAGCAGCGCACCGGCGATCGCATGTTGGAACGGGGCGCCGCTGACATACGTCAGGTACTGCTTGACCATCCGTACCGCCGCAACGAGTCCGGGCGGGGCACACACCCAACCGATCTTCCAACCGGTGAAGGAGAACGTCTTGCCGGCCGAGGAGATCGTGACCGTCCGCTCGCGCATGCCCGGAAGCGACGCGAGCGGTATGTGTTCGCCATCGAACACGAGGTGCTCGTAGACCTCGTCGGTGACCGCGATCAGATCGTGTTCCACGCACAGCTCGGCGATCAGCTCGAGCTCCTCGCGGTCGAACACCTTGCCGGTTGGATTGTGCGGGGAGTTGAGCAACAAGAGTCGTGTCTTGTCGGTGATCGCGGCGCGCAGCGCGTCCGGATCGAACCGGTAGTCGGGAGTTCGCAGGGTCACCACTCGGCGATGCGCGCCCGCCATCGCGATGCAGGCCGCATACGAGTCGTAGTAGGGCTCGAACGTCACCACTTCGTCGCCGTCGTTGCACAACGCGAGCAGGCTGGCCGCGATCCCCTCGGTCGCACCGGTCGTGACGAGGATCTCGGTGTCGGGGTCGTAGGCGAGGCCGTAGAACCGCTGCTGGTGTATGGCAATCGCCTCGCGGAGCGCCGGGATTCCGGCCCCAGGTGGGTACTGGTTGTGGCCGTCGCGGATCGCGGCGATGGCCGCCTCGGCCACTGCGGCGGGTCCATCGGTGTCGGGAAAGCCTTGCCCGAGGTTGATCGCGGCGGTGCGTTCCGCGAGTGCCGACATCTCCGCGAAGATGGTCGTGCCGAAGCCATGGAGCCGTGACGTGAGGTAACGATCGGCGTCAGCCACCGGTCCGAGCCTAGAGACTTTCCCCCCGAGACTGGGCCGAGAGGGAGCGCGTGAGCCAACCGCAGCAACCCTTTGCCAACCGTGACGAGACGCTCCGTGCGTTCGCCGACCACATCTCGCGGGGCAAGGTGGAGACGTTCGAGGAGCTCGGCATCGATCTCGTCCTGGGCCGACGCGAAGGTCCGTTCTTCTGGGACGCGTATGACGGGCGTCGGTTCTACAACTGCCACTGCAACGGCGGCGTCTTCAACCTCGGTCACCGCAATCCCGCGATCGTCGCGGCGTTGCGCGACGCGCTCGAGGACGTCGATGTCGGCAACCACCATCTCGTCTCGGGGTGGAAGGCCGCGTTGGCGCAGCGACTCAGCGCGACGACTGACGACCGACTCATTGGCACGGTCTTCTCGCCGTCGGGTTCCGAAGCCGTCGAGGTGGCTATCAAGACCGCGGTCGCCGTGAGCGGTCGACGCACCGTTGTGTCTGCGCACGGCTCGTACCACGGGCACACCGGTCTCGCCGCGAGCGCGGCAGATGCGCGCTACCACGAGCCGTATCACCTCGAGCTGCCGGGGTTCGTCCACGTGCCGTGGAACGACGTCGCCGCAATGGACGCGGCGATCGGCAGCGCCACGGCGATCGTGCTGCTCGAGACCGTGCCGGCCACGCTGGGGATGCCACTGCCGGACGACGGGTATCTGGCCGCGGTGCAGCAGCTCTGCCATGACCGCGGTGCGCTCTTCGCGCTGGACGAGGTGCAAACCGGCCTCGGGCGCTCGGGGCGCATGTGGTGCTTCGAGCACGACGAGGTGCAGCCCGACATCGTCGTCACGGGCAAGGGACTCGGCGGCGGCCTGTACCCGATCGCGGCCACGCTCATGAGCCCCGCTGTGCACCGCTTCTACGACGATGAGCCGTTCGTGCACGTGTCGTCGTACGGGGGATCAGATCTTGGATGCGTTGTGGCGCTCGCTGTGCTCGACGTGATCGAGCAACCCGGGTTCCTCGAGCGTGTCGAGCACGTCGGGTTGCGGCTCGAGAAGGAGCTCGCGCCGCTTCCTTGTGATGTGCGCCGCCGCGGTCTGTTCATCGGCTTGAAGTGGCCTGACGAGGCAGCCGGCGTGCTCGCGGCGAAGGCATGCATCGACGCGGGTGTGTTCGCCGTCTTCGCCAACAACGACACGTCGGTGCTCCAGATGCTCCCGCCCTTGATCCTCGACGATGCCCAGGTCGACGAGCTCGCCGAACTCCTTGTAGGCGCGTTGGGATGACGACGCTGGTCGACCTCGCCCCGCTCGAGCGGACGGTGGAGCACGCGCTCGACACGCGTGACCAGAGCGCGCTCCACGTGCTCGGGTACGGCGAGATCACGTCGGTGCTCGCGTGGCCCGATGCGCATGGGCCTTGGGCGTGCAAGCGCATGCCTGGCTTCGATCGCATCGAGCGCTTCGAGGCGTTTCGCTCCTCGTTCGACGCCTACGTCACCGCGCTCCAGCGAGCCGGGATCACGGTGCTCGACAGTCGGATCGACGCCGTGCCGTCGGTCGACGGCCGCCTCACGGCGTACGTCATCCAACCGGTGCTGCCCGCAGACGCGCTCGCACCGGAGGTGCTGCGGCGAGCACCAGAGGCGGACGGACGGGAGCTCATCGGCTCCGTGATCGACCGCGTCGCCGCCGCGTCATCGCCGAGGGTTGGACTCGATGCACAGCTGTCCAACTGGGCTCAGGTCGACGGTGAGCTCGTGTACTTCGACCTCACGACACCCTTGCTGCGGGACGAGCTCGACCGCGACCTGCTCGACACTGAGCTCATCGTCGCCTCGCTACCGGCCGCGCTGCGCCCATTCGTGCGGAAGTTTCTCGTTCGGTCCATCCTCGACCAGTTCTTCGACGCGCGTGCGATCGCGCTCGATCTCGCGGCGAACCTCTTCAAGGAGCGGCTCGGCAGCTGGGTACCGACCGTCGTGACCGTTGCCAACGAGCGGCTCCGTCCCGATCGACCGCTGACGACCGACGAGGCGCGTCGGTACTACCGACGCGATATGCGGGTCTGGAGCCTGTTGCAGACAGCGCGGCGCGCGGACCGGAACTGGCAGCAACGGGTGCGTCGTCGGCACTACCGGTACCTGCTCCCCGGCCGCATCGAGCGGCGACTCTGAGCGCTACTTGCTGGCGCGCGCAGCGGCGCCGGTCATGGCTTTCCATGCGGCGACGTCGCTGGCGTCGGCAAGTCGGCCAACGTGCGTCACGGTGTCGACATCGGTCGCCTCGGCGCGCAGCGCCGCGACCGTGCACTGCTCGCGGGGCCGGATCGAGAACGGATCGAACTGGTAGTGCCGCATCGCGTTCTCGTGCGTGATCTTGTTGACCGTCTCGACCGGTAGATCGGAAACGAGCGCTTCGACGCACTCTGGCGCGTTCGGCCAGGTGCTGTCGGAGTGGGGGTAGTCCGACTCCCAGCACACGTTGTCCACGTTGAAGTGGCCGAGCAGCTCAAGACCGACTGCGTCGTTGATGAAGCAGCACAGGATCCGCTCGCGGAAGAGCTCGCTCGGGCGCAGACCCTGCGCCGGCTCGTGGTGCATCCACGCGTTGTGGCGATCGAAGGTGTGCTCGGCCCGCTGGAGGAAGTACGGGATCCACCCGATGTCGCCTTCGGTGAGTGCGAAGCGCAATGCCGGAAACCGGTTCCAGAAGTCGGCCCAGAGCAGATCGCCGAGCGTGTAGATGGTCATCGCCGACGACAGGCTCATCGGCACGGGCGCAGGCGCGTCGGGTGTCGTCGACGCGCTCTTCGACGACGACCCCACGTGGCAGCAGAGCACCGTCCCCTCGTCGCTGCACGCGGCGAAGAGTGGGTCCCACGCGTCGGTGTGGATGCTCGGCATGCCGAGCCCGGCGGGATTCTCGGAGAACGTGATCGCGTGGCACCCCTTCGCCGCGAGCCGGCGCACCTCCTTGGCACCTTCCTCGGCGTCGAAGAGCGGCACGATGCCGCAGGGGATGAACCGTTCGGGGTGCGCACCGCACCACTCGTCGACATGCCAGTCGTTGTACGCGCGGATCATCACGAGGTTCAGGTCACGGTCGGGCCCGAGGTTCAGCACCTGACCCGAGAAGCCGGTCCAGTTCGGGAAGTTGAGCCCCGCGAGCTGGCCGCCAGCCGACATGTCACGCACACGCTCGTGCACGTCGTAGCAGCCCGGCCGCATGTCTTCGTAGCGGTTCGGGTTCACGTTGAACATCTCGGGCGGCTTGCCCGCGACCGCGTTCAACCCAAGGTTCCTGCCGCGGACGTCGCCGTAGTACCACTGCTGCGAGCCATCGGCCTCGTCCACCACGCGCGGCGCGTGATCTCGGTACTTCGCCGGAACGTGCGCATCGAACATGTCGGCCGGTTCACAGATGTGGTCGTCGACCGAGATGAGGACGAGATCGTCGGCGCGCACCGAATTAGGGTACTGGCGACCGAACCTCGTTCAAAGGTGCGGACAGCTACGGGGGAATCAGTGCCAGCAACCGCGGAGACCACCGGCCGCATCACCGACGAAGGCATCGCCCGGCTGCGCGCGCGGATCGGCGTCCCCGAACCTCATCCGCAGCCGCCTCACTACCTCGCACCCGGGCTCGACTCGTTCCGCCACGTCGCCGAGGCGTACGGCGACGACAACCCGCTCTGGTGGGATCCCGAGTACGCCGCGCAGACGCGCTGGCACGAGCCGATCGCCCCTCCTCCCATGGTCGGCGGCGACACGTTGATCGGTGAGGACGAGGTCGCGGAGGTCCCCGCCGGCCAGGCCGAGCTCATGAAGGGCGACCCGCTCCGTGGCGTGCACGCGTACTACGCGTCCAGCGTGCGCGAATGGTGGGCTCCACTGCGGGCGGGACAGCGCGTGTGGCGACGCAACGCGCTGGTGGGAGCGCTCGACAAGGAGTCTGAGTTCGCCGGGCGGGCCGTGCACGAGTGGACCGCCCAGGTGTTCCGCACCGACAACGGCACGATCCTCTCCGGGCAGTACAAGAACATGATCCGCACCGAGCGCGAGCAGGCGCGGGAGCGCAAGAAGGAAGCGCCACCGGTCATCGAGCCGTACGACGAGCAGTCCCTCGCGCCGATCGAGGAGCAGTACGCGCGCGAGGCTCCGCGCGGCGCCGAGCCACGTTGGTGGGACGACGTGAGCGAAGGCGACGAAGTCGGCCCACTCGTCAAGGGTCCGCTGACGGTCACCGACATGGTGTGCTGGCACGTCGGCATGGGGATGGGCCTCTACGGCGTGAAGCCCCTACGGCTCGCATGGGAGAACCGCCAGCGAATCCCGCGCTTCTACCATCGCGACGACCTGGGCATCCCCGACGTGATGCAGCGCGTGCACTGGGATCCCGAGTTTGCGCGCCGGGCAGGCAACCCGACGACGTTCGACTACGGCCGGATGCGCGAGACCTGGCTCATCCACCTGTGCACGGATTGGATGGGCGACGACGCGTGGCTCTGGCGTCTCGATTGTGAGTTCCGCAAGTTCAACTATGTGGGTGACACGCAATGGCTGCGCGGTCGCGTCACGCGCAAGTACCTGGCGGAAGGTGATCGTCCGGCGGTCGACCTCGACCTCGAGGCCGAGAACCAGCGTGGGGAGCAGACCACGCCCGGCCACGCCACGGTGCTGCTCCCGAGCCGCGAGCATGGTCCGGTGCGACTCCCCGACCCTCCAGGCGGCGCAGCCGACCTCGAAGGCACACTGACCGCGATCGCAGCGAGGTTCGACGAGACGAGCGATCGCGGGCCGGGTATCCCGGACCGCAGCGAGTCCGGGCCCGAGCGGCCCGGCCCGCAGGGCCGAGAGCGGGCAAGACGTGAGTGACACCGTGTACGAGCCGGTCCCGGGGGTTGGCGCCGAGCTCACCGACGGCGTGCTGCGCGTCACGCTGGATCGGCCGAAGCGACGCAACGCCATCGACGACACGATGGCCGCGGCGCTGATCGGATACCTCGAAGCCGCGCAGAACGACGAGTCGGTGCGCTGCATCCGCATCGCGGGCGCAGGCGACGACTTCTGCTCCGGCTTCGACCTCGCCGCCCGCGAAGGCGCCGGCGACGCTCGTCCGCGCGTGGGCGCGATCCAGCGTCGGCTCCCCGGTCAGGCCCATCGACTCATCCCGCTCGTGCTCGATACGCAGGTCCCGGTGGTCTGTGCAGTCCGCGGGTGGGCAGCCGGACTCGGACTGCACCTCGCACTCGCGGTCGACTTCTGTGTGGTGGCGGACGACGCCCGGATCTGGGAGCCGTTCTCCAAGCGCGGCTTCACGCCTGACAGTGGTGGCACCTGGCTCATCCCGCGCCTCGTGGGCGTCGCGCGCGCCAAGGAGATCCTCATGCTCGGCCGCGAGCTCTCCGGGGCGGAGGCCGCCGACTGGGGACTCGTCTACCGCTCGGTCGCGTCAGCCGACGTCGATGCCGTCGCCGACGACGTCGTCACCCAGATGTGTGCGGGACCGACCGTCGCGCTGGGGCTGACCAAGTGGCTGGTGCACCGCGGCACGGCAAGGGTCTTCGACGAGCACCTCGCCGACGAAGGCTTCGCGATGGAGCTGTCGTCGCGCGCCGACGACTTCAAGGAAGGCATCACTGCGATGGTCGAGAAGCGCGATCCCCGCTTCTCGGGGCGATGAGCATCGCCGCACTCTCGATCGACGCGTCCACGAGCACCGACGATGCGATCGCGGCGGTGCACGGTTGGGTGCAGGACCACGTACCCGTCGCCTGGCGCGAAGCAGGTGAGCGGGGCGGCAGCGCAGCCATCCGGGCGGTGCGCACACGCGAGGAGTACGCCGCTTGGTACCCGGTGTTCGGTGGTTCCGGGCTTGTCGTGCCCACCTGGCCCCAGGAGTACGGGGGTCTCGGCGTATCGCTCGACGTCGCTCGCGCGATCGACCGTGAGCTCGCGCCCTACAACCTCGGACGGCTCAACCCTCTCGGCCTCAACCTCTGTGCGCCGGCGTTGTTCGCGCACGGCACCGACGAGCAGCGCGTTCGGTTCCTCCCGCCGATCGTGCGCAACGAGGAGCGGTGGTGCCAGCTTTTCAGCGAGCCGGGCGCGGGCTCCGACCTGGCATCACTGGCCACGCGCGCGACGCAGGACGGCGATGAGTGGCTGGTCACCGGCCAGAAGGTGTGGACCACGTGGGCGCACGAATCCGAGTTCGCGGTGCTGCTCGCCCGCACCGACGCGACCGTCTCCAAGCGAAAGGGCATCACGTACTTCTTGCTCGAGCTCGATCAACCCGGAGTCGACATCCGGCCGCTGCGACACATCACCGGTGAAGCCGACTTCAACGAGGTGTTCCTCGACGACGCACGCGTGCCGGACGCCCAACGCGTCGGCGACGTCGGTGACGGTTGGCGCGTTGCCAACGCCACGCTCTCCTCGGAACGACAGATGGTCGCCGGTGCAGGATCGGGCGGGGTCGACCGGATCGGTGGCCTGGGCGTGGAGCACGCGGTCGACCTCGCGGTGAAGCGCGGACGAACGTCGGAGCCCGTGATCCGTCAGCGCTTGGCCGCGCTCTACTCGGAGGAGCGCATCCGCGGTTGGACGAACCAGCGCGTGCGCGCCGGGCTGGCCGCGGGCCGACGGCCCGGTCCTGGCAGCAGCGTGGGCAAGATCCACAGTGGTGAGGTGAACCAGCGGCTGCAGGTGCTCGCAACCGACCTCCTCGGCGTCGACGCCATGGCATGGGAGAGCGACGCCGCCGACTACGACTCGTCGTTGCCGCACGAGGTGCACGGCATGCTCCGCAGCCGCGCCAACACCATCGAGGGCGGCACCAGCGAGGTCAACCGCAACATCGTCGGCGAGCGAGTGCTCGGCCTCCCCCGCGAGCCCGACCCGTGGAAGGACTCCCCATGGGGTGAGGTGCCGCGGTCGTGACCGACTACACGAGGCTGCGCGTCGAGCGCCAAGGAGCAGTGGGTTGGTTGGTGTTCGATCGGCCCGACGCCGGCAACGCCATGGACGCCATGATGTTCGACGAGCTCGAACGTGCGTGGCGCGAGCTCGACGCCGACCCGGATGTGCGCGTGATCGTGAACACGGGCGAGGGACGGGCGTTCCAGACCGGCGTCGACGTCACCCAGGTGGCCAAGGACCGCGACGCGCTGCGCGAGCACTCGCGCCGCACCCGCGACGCCGAGCTGCGCTTCACCGCGTGGCACTGCCAAGTGTGGAAGCCGGTGATCGCCGCCGTCAACGGCGTGTGTGCCGGTGGGGGCCTGCACTTCGTCGCCGACGCCGACATCGTGATCGCGGCCTCGAACGCCACGTTCGTCGACCCGCACGTCTCGATCGGCCAGGTCGTCGCGTACGAAGGCATCGCGCTGGCCCGCAAGTCGCCGATGGAGCCGATCATGCGCATGGCGCTCGTCGGCCGCCGCGAGCGCATCGACGCCGCGCGTGCGCACCAGCTCGGGATCATTAGCCAAGTCGTCGACCCGCCCGAGGACCTGCGAGCGCAGGCGCAAGAGCTCGCGGAGAAGGTCGCCCGTAACTCCCCCACCGCCATGGCCGCTACGAAGCGGGCCCTGTGGGGGGCACTCGAAGCCGGACTCACCGACGCATGTCGCGCCGGTGCGCAGGAGCTCATCGCGATGTGGGGTCACCCCGATCAGGAAGAGGGCCCGCGCGCGTTCGCCGAGAAGCGCGAGGCAGCATGGACATGACGTACGACCACCTGATCGTCGAGCGCCACGGCCCCGTCGGCTGGCTGATCAACAACCGACCCGACCAGCTCAATGCCATGAACGCCAAGATGCGCGACGAGTTCGCCGACGCTTGGCTCGAGCTCGACCGTGACCCCGAGGTCCGGGTGATCGTGCACACCGGCGAAGGACGGGCGTTCCAGACCGGCGTCGACGTGGCCGAGATCGCGTCCGACGGCGTCGGCATGCAGCGGTACCAAGAATCCGTGGAGAACTGGGACCTTCACTTCACTGCGTGGCACCAGCACGTTTGGAAGCCGGTCATCACCGCGGTGAACGGGATCTGCTGCGGTGGCGGGTTCCACTGGGTGGCCGAGGCCGACATCGTGATCGCGGCGGCGGACGCGCAGTTCTTCGACCCCCACGTGTCCGTGGGACAGGTCGTCGCGATCGAAGCCATCGGCTTGATCCGCAAGATGCCGGTCGAGGCGGTCATGCGCATGGCCTTCGTCGGACGTTACGAGCGCATGGACGTGCACCGGGCGTACGAGCTCGGGATGATCAGCGAGATCGTCGATCCACCCGATCGCCTCCGGGAGCGAGCACAGGAGCTCGCCGAGACCATCGCTCGCAACTCCCCCGCCGCCATGGCCGCCACGAAGAAGGCTCTCTGGGGCGCGCTCGAAGCGGGGCTCACGGATGCGTGTCGCGCCGGCGCCAAGCATTTAGTGTCGATGTGGGGTCATCCCGACCAGGAGGAAGGCCCGCGCGCGTTCGCCGAGAAGCGCGAACCGCACTGGGAGCCCCTCGACTCGACGAACGAGGATTGACCTCCCCGAAGGAGGATGCCCGTGCGTAGCAAGCCGAACGTTGTGCTGATCATGAGCGACCAGGAACGAGCGCGCAGCTGGATCCCCGACGAGCTCCAGGCCCGCCTCCCCGGTCGTGGCCGCCTGATGAACGAGGGCATGGAGCTACGCAACCACTACACCCACTCGTCGCCGTGCTCGCCGTCGCGCGCCACGTTGCTGACCGGCCAGTACGTGCCTGAGCACGGCGTAACCGACAACGTGTTCGTGGACCCTGCGCAACCTGACTTGCACACCGCGACCCGGACGATCGGCCACATGCTGCGCGACGCGGGCTACTACACCGGCTACGTCGGGAAGTGGCACCTCTCGTACGGGAACCCCGACATGGAGCGCTACGGCTTCTCCGACTGGAGCGGCGAAGACTGGGCGTGGACTGGGCTCGCGGGCACGGGCACGTACTACGACGAGATCATCACCACGAACGCCGAAGGCTGGCTGCGCGAGCACGGCACCAGCACCGAGCCGTGGTTGCTCGTGATCGGGCTGGTGAATCCGCACGACATCTGCTGGTACCCGGCCGACCAGCCCGACTACCAAGCTGCGAACCGCGAGCGCACCGAGGCGTACGCATCGATGATCGGCGAGGCGGTGCCGGGCCGGGGCTCGATCCCCACGTTCGAGGGCGAGTACGAGGAGCTCTTCGACCTGCCGGCGAACTTCGACGACGACCTCAACGCCAAGCCGGCCGTGCACAAGCAGTGGCGCTGGGAGGACAACCACACGATGTTCGGGTTCCTCGAGCCCGACGACGAACGCAGGTGGCGGCGCGCGCTCGACTACTACTTCCATCTCCACACGCTGTCCGACGGGCACATCAGCCGAATCCTCGATGCCCTCGACGCGACGGGGAACGCCGACGACACCGCGGTCATCTTCACGAGCGACCACGGCGAGCAAGCAGGCTCGCACGGACTGCGCGGCAAGGGGCCGTTCGCATACGAGGAGATCATGCATGTGCCCTGCTACGTGCGCGCCCCCGGGATCGCCGCGCCGGGTTCGTCCACCGAGTCGCTCACATCGAGCGCGGACATCCCGTCGCTGATCACCTCACTCGCCGGCGTTGACGGTGCCACGACCTCGACGATGTCGGGCACCGACCTCACACCGCTGCTCGTGGGCGAGGCCGAGTCTGTGCGCGACCACGTGCTCTTCGCACAAGAGCAGGCCTGGCACATGTCGTGCGTGGGGCTGCGCTTCGCGCTGAGGGGTTGCTTCGACGGTCGCTACAAGTACGTCCGCTACTACGGCGTCGGCGGCGGCGTCGACAGCATGGGGCGCACGATCCCATGGCAGAAGGGCATGCGCTTCGGGCCTGACGCCGACTTCGTCGACCTGGAGCACGAGCTGTACGACCTCCAGGAAGACCCGGGCGAGCTGGTGAACCTCGCCGTCGACCGAGCGCACCCCTCGGATGCGCGCGAGCGCTTCGACGCGTTGCTCGATCTCGAACGTGGCGCATACACGCACACGCGCCCCGAGGGTGTCGGCGACGGGAGCACGCACTCTGCCGGGATGATGGAGCACTCCGCCTACTTCGAGAAGTAGGGAGACACCGATGAGCGACGACGGGCCATCGAAGTACGCCGAGCGGATGTTCCCGGCGCCGGTCGATCCCGGCGTCGCCCTCCCCGACCGCGCGGTCAGCACGGTCGTGTCGGGTGTCGACACCGCGGAGCTCGGCTCGTGGCGGGGAAGCCAGTGGTACGAGGGTGGCGGGCGCGTCGGCGAGAAGGCGGTCGAGCGCATCGTCATCTACCCGCCGACCGCAGGCGTGCAGACCCAGGGCGACCCGTTCGAGCCCGTCCGCATCGGGTTCCTCATCGACATGGATCTCGGCCAGCTCCTGGCCGACTGCATCGACCCGTACATCCTGGCGATCGAGGACTCGCTCAACGAGGGGATCTTCAACCGGCCGATCGAGCTGTTCACGGTCGACGCGCGCGGCCTGCCGCGCGAGAACTTCCGGAAGCTCATCAACGGGTACCAACGGCTGGTCGACGAAGGGTGCGTCGTCGTCATCGGGCCGTTCATCGCCGACAACTCCGAGACGCTCATGCCGTACGCGAACGCGGCCGGCGTTCCGGTGCTGCTGTGGACGGGAACGACTCGAGCGTTCGGTGAGTTCGTGTTCACCGTGGCCAACGGTGACATCCCGACGGAGTCGGTGATGTGCGCCAACTGGCTCTTCGACCAGGGTTACAAGAAGGTCGGCTTCCTGTGGGAAGAGGGATCGGCGAGCGACATGTACGCCGACTACTTCCGGCGTACGGCGCTCCGGCTCGGGCTCGAGATCACCAAGGAAGTGGTGCTCGACTTCAACCCGAAGAACATGAAGGAGTCGCTCGCCGAGATGCGCGATCTCGGCACCGAAGCGGTCGCCCACGTCGGATACGGGTACTCCACGATCCACTACGCCAAGGCGTTCAAAGAGCTCGGCTGGGATCCGCCGCGCATCATGGACACCGCGTTCATGTTCTATTCGAACTCCAACGAGTGGGCCGCCGGGCTCGAGGGCTGGCACGGCGTCGACCAACTGGGTGAGGACGGAAAGAACCCGAACTACGAGGCGATGTGCGAGCGCTTCCAGGCCCGCTTCGGACGTCTCTCACGGAACGTCGTGGTCGCACTCGCGTACGACACGGCACGGGTCGCGATGCAAGGCATCGCCAACGCGCGCATCCCCACTCCCCTGCACGTGAAGCAGGGGCTGGAGATGATCAAGTGGATGCCGTGCACCAACGGCGGACCGTCGTGCTACATCACGTTCTCTGAGTACGACCACCGCGGCTACAAGGGCGACTTCCTCACCATCCGCGAGCTGCGCGACGGTGAGCTGCACTTCCGCGGCTATTACCGCCCGCAATGGCCGTCGAACACGTTCCACCACAAGGGTGCGTCGTTGAGCCCGGAATAGCCGGGTGAGGGACGCACCATTGGGTGGGCGGTCAGATGAAGGTGGTCTCGAGCGTGAGGCCGTAGTCGGGGAACGCGCCGATGGCGATTGTCTGCATGGGGCCGACGCCGGTGCCGCCGCCGGCAGGATCGTCGACCGCCACAATGCAATCGCGGTGTTGATGGATGCGCCGCGCCATCTCGGGATCGGTGCAGTCGGCGAAGTGCTCGCCGTCGACGACGAGCTCGCCACGCCACATGCCGTGCCGCTTTCCGTCCAGCCCGAAGTACAGGCCGGTGCCGAGGTGGAATCCCGTGTCGGAGACGGGTGTGACCGCGACGGGACGCGCCGTGCCGTCCGCGTGCACGAACGTGAACGTCCCGCCGAGGAAGCGGCGGTTCGTGTCGTCGAAGCGGGCCTCGAGCCGGGCGTCGACGAAGGGCTCCTCGGTGCCGTCGGCGTGCTCGACCCCGCCGCGCAACCGCTTCGGGGGCAGGCCGGGCAGGTTCGTGTCAAGGAAGTAGTGGAACAGCACGTAGTGCGAGCCGTCGGGTCGAGTCATCAGCACGGGCGACCAGCTGGTGAGGCTGCGCGGGTCGGGTGGGTACACGGACGGCTGGACGTCGCGTGGAACCTCGCCCACGTTCGTGCGCACGCCCCACGAGTGGTCACGCGCACTCATCCAGTCACTCCCCACGTCCGTGCGCACGCCGTCGACCTCGATCCACCCTTTCGCGGTTCCGGCCTGGTGGTACCGCACCACGTCGTTCGTCAGCCGGGTGCCGCTCGGTGACCGCAGCAGCTCGCGATCCTCCATGCGGGCCGGCACGAGCCCGCGCAAGACAATGTCGAACGCGATTGGCTGCACATCGTTCGGCTCGAGCACGATGCGCACGGCCTCGAGCGGTTCGACGATCTCGTAGCGCAGCGGCCCGACCGCGGCCCGCTCGGGATCCGCATGGAGCGCGCGGCTGCCGCGCACCGTCCACTGCCCGCGCCCTCTCGAGATCCCGCCGAACGCGTCGAGCACGTTGCGGTTGGTGTACTTGCCGAGGCCGAACACGGCCTGGAGAGAGCCGTCACGCGCGCACGCCTGCGACCAGATCTTCTCGGTCCAACCAAGGTCGGTCGAGCCGACCATCGCGAAGGTGTCGGCGACCTGGTGCAGCAGCGTCTCGTCCGCAGGAACCAGCGGACCGATCGACGGATCCGTCACGGCCCGCACCCTAGAGGCGGGCGCGTAGCCTGCGCCGCCGTGGCCGACGACGCGCTCCGTGCTCGGTTTGCCGAGTGGCTGGCGGCGCGCGTCGGCGCGCCCGTGCAGCTCGGTGCCTTCTCCACGCCGGGCCACGGCGGCTTCTCGAACGAGACCATCCTCACGACTGCCGAGTGGAACGGTAAGGACACGGGGCTCGTGCTGCGGCTCGCGCCCGCGGGCACAGGGCTGTTCCCGGACTACGACCTCGATCGGCAATCCCGCGTGCTCGAGGCGTTGCGCGCACACACCGATGTGCCCGTTCCCGAGGTGCTGTGGCGTGAAGCCGACCCGAACGCGCTCGGTCGACCGTTCTACGTGATGGCGCGCGTCGACGGCCGGATCCCGCCCGATCGACCCGGCTACCAGTTCCTCGGTTGGGTGAAGGACGCGCCAGCCGACGAGCAGGCTCTCGTGCTCGACGCCGGTCTCGATGCGATAGCGCGCATCCACCACGTCGAGCCCGATGCCGCTGGGCTCGGATTCCTGGATCGCGCTGAGCACGGCCGCGGCGCCATCGAGCAAGAGCTCGGCTACTGGCGCGCGTACCTCGACTGGGCAAGTGACGGCGCCCGCTACGACCTGCTGGAGCAGATCTACGACTGGTGCTCGGAGCACCGTCCATCCGAACCGGCGCGACGCGGGCTCGTGTGGGGCGACGCCCGCCTCGGCAACCTCATCTATGCCGAGTCGCCGCTCCCGAGCGGCGGGCTCCCCGTGCTCGCCGTGATGGACTGGGAGATGGCCCTGCTCGGGCCGCCCGAGCTCGACCTCGGCTGGTTCCTCTTCCTCGAGCGGCTCGCGCTGCAGTTCACCGAGGGCCTCCCCGGCTTCCTCGCCCCCGACGGCATGGTCGCGGCGTACGAGCGCAAGCTCGGGCGCCCGGTCGAGCACCTCGACTGGTACGAGACGTGGGGCGGCTTCCGCGCCGCGTGCATCCACATCCCCTTGGTCACGATCGCCCATGCGCAGGGCGAGGCGCCGGATCTCGCGGGCCGTGAGCGCAATCCACTCACCGCGGAGCTGCTCCAGCGCATCCGGTAGACGGCCTCTCAGGATTCCCTCAGGCGCGGCTCGCGACACTCGCGAGCCTGTGCTCCCACTGGAGGTCTGATGGCTGACGACACCGAGCAAGCTGACGCGACCGAGACGACGCCGCCCAAGGAACCTGGTGCCGGCGTGCAGCTGCCCGCGTGGCTGGCCGGCGCGCTCGTCGTCGTGCTTGCCCTCGCGATCGGTGGCGTCGGCTACGCCATCGGCGACGACGGCTCGGGCTCTCCGTCGCTCGACCCGATCGCCAACCTGAACGGCGCGCCCAATGACCCGAGCGAGTGCGTTCCCGGTGGTCCCGGCGGCTTCGGTGGTCCCGGCGGGCAGCGACGGCCGGACGGCCCGCGCGATGAGCGCGGGAACCCGGACGAGCCCGCTGAACCCCACGACGACACCCCCGACGAGGAGGAGAGCAACTTTTCCAACGCGTAGATGGCTCTAACGTCGGGCCGTGCCCGAGCTCGGCTTCGGCGAGGTCCTCACGACGACCCGGGCGGTGCGGCGTCGGCTCGACCTCACCCGAACGGTCGAGCCGGCGCTGTTGCGCGAGTGCCTCGAGATCGCGCTCCAGGCACCCACCGGCGGCAACAACCAGAACTGGCACTTCGTGTTCGTCACCGACGCAGCCAAGCGGGCAGCGGTGGCGGAGGTCTTCAAGGCCGGAGCTGTCGACTACGCGCAGCTCCCCAAACCGACGAGGCGCGCACGCGCCTTCACTGATGATGAGAAGGCTGCGCGCAAGCGGGTGATGGCGTCGTCCGGCTATCTCTTCGAGCACATGCACGAGGTCCCGGTGCTCATGATTCCGTGCATCGAGGGACGCTTCGACCACGACCCACTCGTGGTTCACGCCACCGCGTTCGGCTCGGTCCTCCCGGCCGTGTGGAGCTTCATGCTCGCGGCGCGCTCACGCGGCCTCGGTACGGCGTGGACGACCGTGCACCTCACGCGAGAAGCCCAGATGGCTGGGATCCTCGGGATCCCGTACGAGTCGGTGACGCAGGTCGCGCTCATCCCGGTCGCCCACACCGTTGGGGACGACTTCAAGCCCGCGAAGCGACGCGACCTCGACGCCGTTGTCCATTGGGACCACTGGTAGTAGTCAGGCCGGGGCTTCGACCGTCAACCGAGTTCGCCGCGCGGGCGGTAGGTGGTCACGCAGATCCGTGACGAGGTCGGAGCGCAATGACGAGCATGCCGGGTCGTCCCAGCGGTTCTGGAGCTGGCGCGGGTCGTCGCCGAGGTCGTAGAGCTCCCCCTCGGTTCCGTCGTAGATGCCGCCGGGCTCGTACGTCGTGCACGTCCAGCCATCGCGGTGGATCGACCGCAAGTGCATGTCGATGTCGTCGAACTGGCTGTCCCACTCGGTGATCACACGCTCCCGACCCGAACCGTCGGCGAGCGGAAGCACGTCACCCTGCATCCAGTCGGGGGTGGGCTCACCCGCGATCGCACAGAAGGTGGCTGCGAGGTCGACGTGACCGAGGGGATCCGTGACCTCGGCGGGCGTCACACCGGCCGACGGTGCCGGGCGCCAAATGAGCGGAACCCGCATCAGCGCGTCGCAGTGGTACGGACCCTTGAACAGCAGGCCGTAGTCGCCCTGGAGCTCGCCGTGGTCGGTGGTGAAGATGATGTCGGTGTCGTCGCCCCAGCCACGCTCGTCGATCCGGCGGAGCACGCGGCCGCAGGCTTCGTCGATCAGCTCGTTCTCGACGTGCACGAGCGCGTTGACCTCTCTGACTTGGTCGTGCGTCATCGCGGCGGGCACGAAGCCGGTTGGCCCGCCTTCGCGGTTGTTGAAGCGGCCGTCGAACCAGTCGAGCCAGTGCTTCGGCTTGCGCGCGAGCACGTCCCGGCATGCGTCCACCGAGCCCGGATGCCCGGGCGGGAGGTCGAGGTCGCGCCACGGGACACGCGACACCTCGGATGCCGGCGGATCCCACGGGTGGTGAGGGTCGGGGAAGCTGAGCCACACGAACCAGTCGTCGTCCGCGTCGAGCGTGTCGAGCCAAGCGATCGCCCGATCCGCGACCCAGTCGGTGTGGTAGTGCTCGCGCGGCACCGGATTCGACGCAACCTGCTCGAGGCCGGTGTCGCCGCCGCCTTCGTTGTTGAGATGACCGTCCTTCACCAACGCGTAGAAGCCACGCGCCTCGTCGGGATGCTCGGTGCGAAGCCAGGTGCCGTAGTGCCAGAACGCGAGCGGCCCGTGCATCGCGAGCTCGAGATGCTCGAAGCCTCGATGCGGTCCGT
Organism: Acidimicrobiia bacterium; assembly: GCA_040881685.1. Classification (NCBI taxonomy): domain Bacteria; kingdom Bacillati; phylum Actinomycetota; class Acidimicrobiia; species Acidimicrobiia bacterium. The sequence continues at coordinate 180,102 of JBBECS010000054.1, forward strand.
ACGAGATGTCGTTGCCCTTGCGCCCGAACCTGTTCTCGGGCCACCGACCGTCGGGATCGAAGCCGGGCTCGAAGTGCGCCTTGCCGATCAACGCGGTGCGGTACCCGGCGTCGGCGAGCACGCGGGCCACGCTCGGCGCATCCTGCGGAAGCGGCACGCCGTTGGCATAGACCCCGTGCGTGCGCACGTACTGACCGGTGAGCATCGTCGAGCGCGCCGGCATGCACACCACGTTCTGGTTGTGCGCGCGCCGGTAGTTGACGCCCGCCGCCGCGAGCGCGTCAACGACGGGTGTACGGGCGATCTCGCCCCCGTTGCATCCCAGCGCGTCGTAGCGCTGCTGGTCGGTGGTGATGAAAAGGATCTTGCGCCCCATCAGCGCCCGCCGAGCTCGGCGATGCGGTCGAGGCGCGGCGTGCACGCAACGACGACCGTGCGCTCCAGTCCCGATTCCCGGTGCTCGTGCGCCTCCAGGTACTCGGGTTGCGACACCATGTCGAGGAACGCGGCGCGCGACGGGTACTGCACCAAGAGCACCTGGTCCCAGTCCTCGAGCGGTTCACCGATCAGGATCTGATCGGCCCGACCGGCCCAGATGACGCTCCCGCCCCTCTTCTCGATCATCGCAACGGCGGTGTCGCCGTAGGCGCGGTACGCCTCCTCACCCGTGCCCTCACCAGTGTCGGCGCGGGCCTTGAACTTGAGCAGGTTGAGCATGACGACCGGTCCCTCGTCGGACGCCGCAGCGAGCAAACGGAACTGCTCGGCGTTGGGTGAGATCCGCGCGGCGCGGTCCTTGCTCGTCATGACGCGACCTTCCAGCGGACGGGCATGCGCTTGAGACCGTGGTTGAAGTTGGAGTGCAGCCGATCGACCGGGCCCGCGAGCTCCGGGAGTGGAAGTCGGTCGAGCAGGTGATCGAACATCACCCGCAGCTCGAGCCGCGCGAGGTTTGCGCCGAGGCAGAAATGCGGCCCGCCGCCGCCGAAGGTGACGTGCTCGTTGGGCGTGCGGCCCACGTCGAACGTCAGAGGGTCGGCGAACACAGCATCGTCGAAGTTCGCCGATGCGTACCAGATCACGACCTTGTCACCGTCTCTCACCGCCTGCCCACCGATCTCGCCATCGCCCATCACCGTGCGCCGGAAGTTCATAATCGGGGTGGAGTAGCGCAGGATCTCGTCGACCGCGGTGGGGAGGAGCGACCGGTCGTCGCGCAGCCGCTCCCACTGCTCGGGGTGGTCGATGAAAGCCAGCGTCCCCTGCGCGATCGCCGTACGGGTGGTCTCGTTCCCCGCGACGTTGAGGAGCAGGAAGAACATGTCGTACTCGAGCTCGCTCAGCCGCTCTCCGTCGACCTCTGCTTCCAGCAGCACGCTCGCGATGTCTCCCGGCTGCTCGCCCGCGTCGAGCGCGGCTCGCTTCTGCTTGCCGAGGCGGTTGGCGAGCTCGTACATCTCGAAGCCGGCTTGGTTGGCGGAGTCGGCGTCGTCGCCGCCGAGCTCGGGATCGTCGAAGCCGATCAGGCGGTTGCTGAGCTCGAACACCTTCGGACGATCGGCCTCGCCGACGCCCATCATCTGGGTGATCACCTGGATCGGGAGCTCGGCCGCGATGTCCTCCACGAAGTCGGCTTCGCCGCGATCCACGACCCGATCGAGCGTGCGCTCCGTGACTTCGACCATGAAGTCTTCGAGCTTGCCGATCATGCGTGGGGTGAAGCCGCGGTTCACGAGTAGGCGAAAGCGTGTGTGCTGCGGCGGATCCATGTGCACGAGCATCCGGTCCGCGTCCGGGTCACCCGGACCCTGTGTGTCGAAGATCATGTTCCCGGCCCGTGCGCTCGACATCGCCTGCGCGTCGCGGTTCACCTCGAGGACATCCGCGTGGCGCGTCACGCTCCAGAACCCTGCGCCCTGCCCCGGGCCGTCAGGATGCTCGGGATGCCACACGACCGGCGCCTCGCGCCGCAAGCGCGCGAACACGTCGTGCGGGATGCCATCAGCAAACGTGCGCGGATCGGTGAGGTCGACACCGAGCGGGAAGTCGGACGCCGAGAGAGGCACCGAGGAAGTCGTCGTCATGCCGAGAGTATGTTCCATCCGTGCGAGTCGGGCTCTTTCTTCCGAGCGTCAGTCCGGTGGGAACGCCGGAGTTCCTGACCGCGTACGGCACGGCGGCTGAAGACGCAGGCTTCGCGTCGTTATGGGTCGGCGAGCACGTGGTGTTCGTCGACGAGTACTCGTCCAAGTACCCCTACTCCGACGACGGCCGACTCGGCATCCCACACGACGTCGGTCTGCTCGAGCCCTTCGCCACGCTGTCGTTCCTCGCGTCGGCAACGGACCGGATCCGGCTTGGCACCGCCGTGTGCCTCGTGCCCCAGCGCAACCCCGTCTACACGGCGAAGTCGGTGTCGACCCTCGATTGGCTCTCGGGCGGCCGCATCGACTTCGGCGTCGGGATCGGTTGGCTCCGCGAGGAGTTCGAGGCGCTGAACGAGCCGTTCGAACGGCGCGCCGCGCGCACGCGTGAGTACCTCGCCGTGATCCGCACCCTGTGGCGAGACGAGCTGTCGTCGTACGAGGGCGAGATGTACCAGCTGCCGCCATGCCGGATGTTTCCGAAGCCGGTGCAAGCAGGCGGCCCACGCATCTACTTCGGCGGCGAGACCGATCCCGCGCTGCGTCGCGTCGCCGAAATCGGCGACGGTTGGCACGGCTTCAACCATCTCCCCGACAGTGCGGCCGCGTCAGTGAAGCGTCTCGACGGATTCCTGAGTGATGCCGGCCGTTCGCTCGACGACATCGACATCACGATCGGCACGTACATGCAAGCGGTCGACCTCGCACACCTGAGCGCGTACCGCGACGCCGGTGTGAACCAGCTCGTGCTCCCGGCGTTCGCCCCTGACCCCGACGGGGTGCGCACAGTGATCGCCGAGCTGGGTGACAAGTTCGTGGGTGCCGCCGCCGCGCTCTAGCCACTAGACCGCGTCGTCAGGCGCGCCGACGCCGCGCGGTGAAGTCTCGACCGAGATGAGGCCGTTGTACACGCCCACCACGTCGACCCGGCCGAGCCGTGTGCGCTTGGGCACCGCAGCCAGGACGATCGCGGCGCGCTCGAACGTGACCGAGCCGTACGCGCCGGGGACGACGAGACCGGTGAGCGTCTCACGCGTCAACGGCTGCTCGAACGCACCGCTCACGGGATCGAGCGTGGCGCTGTACGAGATCACGAAGAAGCACAGCGCTCCCCCGTCGCGCGCCGCGACGCACACCGGTTGACTCTCCGACGGTCGGAACGCAAAGTCCACCCTTGCCTCGTTGATCGGCAGCTGCTCGATCTCGCCGAGGAACAGCGCAACTGCGTCGGTCGTGAGAAGACCCGGCTCGAACGGCTTGGAGATCGCACCCCCGGCGGCGCTCCGCTGCCACAGCCGGGCGAGCTTCGGAGCCAGCTTCCGCGGGTTCACCTGGAGCGACGCGGCCTGCTTCCCTTTGACCAGCGTCGCGAGCCCGTGGTCGTCGGTTGCCACATCCGGCACGTCCGCCTCGGGCAGGAACGACGCGGCCAGCGTGGCCTTCCACGGCTCGTCGGCGCTCGCCTGTGCGAACGCGAGCAGCTGGGTCGTCGGCTCATCGGGCAACTCCGGTGATGTGAGTCGCTCGAGCGCGAAGAACGTGAGGGGGTAGCTCGACTGGTCGGGTACGAACACCTCGACCTCGTTGACGGTGAACGGATCGCCGAGCGTCGTCTCGCCTCGACCCCGGTACTCGCGGAACACCGAGTCGTCGATCGTCTTGATCGGCGGAGCCTCGATCTCGGCTTGGCCCTCGACGTTCAGCGTGGCGTTGTTCAGCGTGTTCCTCGCGTTGTAGTCGTCGACGATGCGCTCGGCCGCCGTCGTGGTGGGCGGCAACACGAGTTCGCCCGCGGGCGCCGGCGCTGAGGTGGCCACGAGGGTCGCGCTCGTCGAGACGACCACCAGCACCGCAGTCAGCGCGAATCGGAGCTTGCGCACGGATCGCATGGTATGGCAGCACTCTCGCCGGTCTGCCACAGACCCCGCGGGACCCGACCTACTCGTACGATGTCGGCACCCGGGAGCGAGGAAAGGGATCACGATGACTGAGCGCACCTTCGGTGACGTGGCGACGAAGCTGCTGTTCGAGAACGACCGCGTGAAGGTCTGGGAGCTCGCACTGGAACCGGGCGAGACGTCCGATCTGCACGAGCACCATCACGACTACCTGCTCATCCAGCTCGAGGGCGACAAGATCGCAGGCATCTTCGAGGAGGACACGCACGGCGCGTATCCACCTGGCATCGTCGAGGGCGACGTGGCGTTCGGCAACGTCTTCTACACGGAAAAGGGTGGCGTCGAGACGGCAAAGAACACCGGCAAGCAGTCGTACCGCGAGATCCTCGTCGAGCTGAAGGACTGACGCCCTGCCCGAAGCCGGCGCGCTCGCGGGACTGCGCGTCCTCGAGCTCGCTTCGTTCTACGCCGCGCCCGAGATCGGCGCCATGCTCGGCGATCTCGGCGCCGACGTGGTGAAAGTCGAGCCGCCCGGCGGTGATCCGATGCGCCAGATGGGAGTCGTGCGCGACGGCGTGTCGCGCAACTGGACCTGGGTCGGCCGCAACAAGCGCTCGATCGTGCTCGACCTGCTGGCCACGGCTGACCACGCCACGTTCCGACGCTTGGTCGGCGCCACCGACGTGCTGATCGAGAACCTCGACGCCAAGACGCGGGAGGGCTGGCAATGCGGCTACGACGCGCTGTCGGCGGTGAATCCACGCCTCGTCGTCGTCAGCGTGAGCTGTTACGGCCTGACGGGGCCGTACGCCGATCGCGCCGGGGCCGGAACCCTCGCCGAAGCGTTTGGCGGGCTGGCCCACATGACGGGCAACGCCGACGGGCCGCCGACGCTCGCTTCGGTCGCGCTCGGAGACACGCTCACTGCGTTCGGCGGCGTGATCGGCGCGCTCGCCGCGTGTTGGTGGCGCGACGCCGCACCGGGGAGCGACGGGCGTGGCCGACTCGTCGACGTCACGATGTACGACCCGATCCTCCAGGTGATGGGTGCGACCATCCACACGTACGACCCGGACGCCGGTGCCGAGCCACCCGGGCGGAGCGGCAGCCGCGTGCACGGCGGCGCGCCCCGCAACGTGTACCGCACGAAGGACGACGGCTGGGTCGCGGTCTCGGGCACGACCGATGCCCAGGTGGCGCGCGTGCTCGCGCTGACTGGAAACGACACCACGTCGGCGCATGAACGTTTCGGCACACCGAGCGCACGACTCGTCGCGGTCGACGAGCTCGACGCGCTCGTCGGCGCGTGGATCGCCGCTCACGATCGCGACGCCGTGCTCACCGCCTTCGTCGATGCACGGGTCCCGATCGCGCCGGTCAACGACGTGCGCGACCTGCTCGGCGACCCGCACCTCGCGGCGCGCGGCGACCTCCACCGCATTCTCGGCGGTCGGGCCCCCGACCTCGACGGGCACCGCGACGAGGTCCTTCGCGACTGGCTGGGCGAGGCGCGCTAACCGGTCTTGAGCCAGGAGCGGATCACGCAGAGCGGGCGAAAGCCCATCGCGGCGTACATGTCCTTGGGTGTGTCGTCGATGCGGGCGCTGATGTTCACGCCCTTGGCCCCTCGGGCTCGGGCGTCGTCGACCGAGTGCCGGATGAGGGCGGTCGCGATGCCGCGATGGCGGTAGTCGGGATGGGTGAACAGGTCCTCGACCTTGCCGACGCCATTCGTGCCCGGCCACGCCGAGAAGAACGCACAGTCGGTGCGCTTGACCGACGCCAGCCAGAAGGCGAGCGCCGGTGCCTTGTAACGCTTGGTCGCAACGACCTGGCGGGTCGTCTCGTCCGAGATCGGTTCACGCCCTTCCTGCGCCTCCTCCACATGGTCCATGCGAAAGAGGTCTTGGAGCGACGCCCAGTCGGCGTCGGACTCGACGGGGCGGATCGTGACGCCGCGCGGGGCACTCCCGCCCGCGAGATCACCCTCGAGCAGCATCGCGAGCTCGTCACGCCGTTCGTACCCGTCGAGCGCGAGTCGGGCTTCGAACGTGGGCGGCGTCGCGCCGTCGATGATGAACTGCCGATGCCTCGACGCGCTGAGCAACTCGTCGGAGCGCTCGAGGACGGTGTTGATCTCCTTGGGCGTGCTCGCCCGGACGCGAGTGCCGTGGTTGGCGTCGTACACGTTCGGGGCGTCGGGGTTGCGTACGAAGCACCCGAGCGGGCCGTCGATCACTTCGTTCCCCAGCGCGAGGTAGCCGAGGACTGTCTCGAAGACGCGCGCGAGCAGCTCACCAGGCACGGTGGTCGAACTTATCGGGCCGCGCCTTGCGACTCCTTGGCCTGGAGCGCGAGGAGCTCGGCTTCGAGGTCGGGCTCCGCCTCGACGTGCAGGCGCGGGATCCACTCGAGCCAGCGCGGGAACCACCAGTTCGCCTTGCCGAGCAACTCCATGGTCGCGGGCACGAGCACGACGCGCACGACCGTCGCGTCGATGAAGATCGCGGTCGCGAGGCCGAGGCCGAACAGCTTGATCACCCGCAGATCACCGAGCACGAAGCTCGCGAACACCATGACCATGATCGCCGCGGCCGCGGTGATCACCCGCGCAGTGGCGGCCAGCCCGTCGGCGACCGCGAGCGCGTTGTCGCCGCTGCGGTCGTACTCCTCGCGGATTCGGGAGAGCAGGAACACCTCGTAGTCCATCGAGAGCCCGAACACGATCGCAAAGAGCATCATCGGTACGAACGGCTCGATCGGCCCCGAGCCGCTGGTGTTGAGCACGTCGCTGAGCCAGCCCCAGTTGAACACGGCGACCACCACGCCGTACGCGGCGCCAATCGACAGCAGGTTCATCACCACGGCCTTTACCGGCACCAGCACGGAGCGGAACACCGCGAGGAGCAGCAGGAAGCTCAGGCCGAGCACGCCTCCGATGAACACGGGCAGGCGTGACGACAGCGTCTCCGTCGTGTCGACGCCACCGGCGGTGATCCCACCCACGTCAACACGCGCACCCGTGCCGCGGATGGCGCCCGGGATCACATCGGCACGCAGCCGGTCGATCAGCTCCTGGGTCTTCTCGCTCTGCGGCGACGTCGTCGGGATCACCTGGATGACGGCCACCTGCTCGTCGGGACTCGGGAACGTCGGCCCGACCTGCTCCACGCCGTCGACGCCTTCGAGGCCGTCGGCGAGCCGGTCGAGCGACTCGGGGCCACCGGGTGTGCGCGCCGCCAGGATCAGCGGGCCGTTGAAGCCGGGCCCGAACCCGTCGGAGAGGAGGTCGTACGCGCGGCGCGTGGTGTCGGTGCGGGGGTTGTTCCCCGTGTCGGAGAAGCCGAGCCGCAAGGAGAAGAACGGGACCGCCAGGATCACCAGCACCGCGAGCCCGGCGAGGGCAGCCGTCCACGGGCGTCGCTGCACGAAACGGCTCCAGCGGAACCACACGCTCTCGCGGGTGACGTTCTCCCGGCGGTGCAGACCAGGGATGCGGAGCTTGTCGATGTTGTGACCGACGAAGCCGAGCAGCGCGGGCACGAACGTCACCGACGCCAGCATGGTCACGAGCACCGTTGATGCCGCGCCCGCGCCGAGACCCCGGATGAAGTCGACGCCCATGAGGAACAACCCGCAGAGCGAGATCACCACGGTCGCGCCGGCGAAGAGCACCGCGCGCCCGGCGGTGTCGATGGCAAGCACCGTTGCGCGCTCGGGGTCGAGGCCGTCGTGCAGCCCCTGCCGGAAGCGGGTAACGATGAACAGCGCGTAGTCGATGCCGACGCCGAGACCGATCATCGCCGCGAGCTGGGTGGTGAACTCCGGCACCGTCATCACGTTCGAGAGCAACGCGACGAGCGCGAACCCACACCCGATGCCGAAGATCGCGGTGAGGATCGGCAAGCCCATCGCGAGCAGCGAACCGAATGCAACCAACAGGATGACGATTGCCGCGAGCAAGCCGATCATCTCGGACGCGCCGCCGAACTGGTCGATGACGAACATGCGCCCGCCGACCTCGAGCGTCGCGCCATCGACCTTCGTGCCCGCGTCGGCGAGCTCGATGATGCGTTCGGCGACGGCCTGTCGGATCTCGGTGGCGCGGTCGGCGAACTGGATCTCGGCGTACGCGATCTGCCCGTCGGGGGCGACCTGGCGCGCGCCCCCGGATTCGTAGGGACTGATCGTGCCGGTGACCTGGTCGACCCGCTCGATCCTCTGCAGGAGCTGCTCGACTCGAGCCTGCACCGAGGGCTGGTCGACGCCGCGGGGCGCGCTGATCACGATCTGGCCGGTGTCGCCGGCGCGCTCGGGGAACGCCTCGGTGAGCAGATCCTGGGCTCGGGCAGACTCCGTGCCCTGGAGCCGGAACCCTTCCTGGTAGTCGTCGCCGACGTTGCCGGACAGTGCGCTGAGCCCGACCAGCAGGAGGATCCAGGCGAGGACCGTCAAGCGGCGACGCCGGAAGCAGAGGGTGGCGACGCGGCGGAGCACGTCGCGTGTCTAGCGCGCTCCTCAGGTCCCGTTCGTACCCGCGGGGACGTCGAGGCACTGCAGCACGTCGGCGTCGATGGCCGACGCCTCGGGGCCGAACTTGAGCACGAGCGTGCCCAACATGGCGCAGCTCGGGCACCGCAGCGCGGCGACTGCGAGCATGTCGTCGGGGTCGGACGCGCCTTCGAGGCGCACGAGCCGATGGTCGCCGACCATCTCGTTCGCCGGCGTGCGCGCGTGACATCCGGCACATTCGACGATCGAGCCTTCGCGAGCGATGAACTGCCCGGTGTATCCGTCGGCCTCGAATGCGTCGATCACTTCGAGCAGGGTGAGCCCGTCGAAGGCCATGTCATCCATCGGTGAGTCCGACGCCACGATCGAACCGTAGACGTCCGCATCGACCAGCCCTGACTTCAGCAGGGGTAGCCGTCGAAGTTGACCGTCACGCTCGCTTGTGAACGGTTGCCGACCAGCGTGCGGTCGACGGCCGTCACGGTGAAGACCTGGCCACGGTAGGGACGCGGCCGGCTCCCCTGATAGCGGTCGCCGTCCGCCGCCTTGTGCATCCGGAATGTGCCGGGCGGTGTGATCCACTCGCCGGGGAAGTCGGGATCAGGGACACCCGACCACGCCAACGTGGCCACTGCGACACCCGCGGGGTCGGTGATGTCGGCCGCGAACACGCAACCCATGAAGCGCAGGTTGGAGATGGCCGGCCCGGTCGAGTCGGCGATCGGAACCGGGTTGCGCGGGATCGGCACCTCGGCGGGGGGTGCCGGGGGTGCCGGCGGAGCCACTTCGGCCTCCACCACTTCTGCGGGTCGCGCCTCGGGGGCAGCCGGTGCCTCAGGCGCCGGCGCCTGTGGCGGCGCGGTGGTCGTGATCTCCGGGGCGTCGACCAATGGCGTGGAGCGGTCGGAGCCGAGGGCCCGTGAAGACTCGGTCCCTCCAGATCCCAGCAACAGCAGGGCGACGAGACCCGCGACGACACAGGTCGAGATCCCGGCGATGGTGCGACGGCGAGTGGTGCCCACGAGATTTCCTCCTCTGAGCCGGCGGGTGCCGGCCGTTCGGGGAGGAGAGTCCCGGTCGGGCCCCGACCTAACGCTTTTCGGTGTGGTCGCGACCGGTTACGTGGCGGGATCGCCGCCGAGGTTGCCCCAGAGGACCTGCCCCGAGGGCTGACCCGTGACGGTGAACCCGTGCGAAGCGGCCCAATCGCGACCTGCGGCCTCCAGCGGCGGGTGACCCGACTCGAGAAATTGAAGCGCTATCTCCCCCGCGCGGTCCGCATCGCTCATGGCGTTGAGGGCTGCGATCAAGACCTCCTCACTGCCCGGCTTGCCCAGCTGGATGTAGAAGTTCATGAGATCCGCGACGAGTGCGAGATCGCGATCGTCGAGCGCCTGGTCGAGTGGTGCGACGAGTGCAAGATCGGTCGCAGCCATCTCGATCAGCGCGAACTCGGCGTTGGCGCGTGGATCGACACGCGGATCGTCCACGACGACTCTCGGGCGGGCAACCTCGATCAGGCGCGGAACGGCGGGACTTCCGATCTCCGCCAGCAGACCAGCCGCGGCGAATCCGTCCGGACTCGCGAGCTTGGCGATCAGCGTCTCCACGATGCCCGGCCAGGCGGCCGCGACCGCGTCCTCGTCCTTTTTCTCGATCGCCTTGAGCAGGTCGATCACCAGGGTCTGGGTGTCGACGTCGGCCGTGGGAAGAGCGTTGCCGAGCGGGGCGATTGCACCGACGCCGATGGAGGCCACGGCTCGTTCGATCGCGGCCTGACGGCGATCGTCGCCGAACGAACCCGTGCTCTCTTCGAGCAACGTGTCGACGACCAATGGCGCGCTCTCGTCCAACTTCCCGAGCGACGCCGCGGCCGCGTTGCGTACCTTCCGCTTGGAATCGTCGATCGCGAGCCCCACCAACGCTTCGGCCGTCTCCTCGAGATCGATCGCCGCGAGCGTCTTGGTTGCTCGCACGCGGGTCTTCGTGGTGACCTTGCGCGTCTTGGTCGCGACGTCGATCAGCTGACCCTCGATCAGCTCGAGAGCGGCGGCGGCACGCTTGTTGCTCTCGGCCTTGCGCGCGAGCGTGCGGATCGGTTTGGGATCGAGAAGGTCGGCGAGCTCGCGCGCGGCATCGTCGCGGTCGGCGCGGCTCGAGCTCTTCAGGATGGTCTGGATCAGCTCCTTGTCCGGGCTGGCCGCGTTCGCCGGGGACGCGCCGACGACGGCGATGACCACGAGCACAGCGACCAGGACCCGAGCGCAGTACCGACTCGGGTTTTTGCGCGTGATGCAATCCTCGCGGGTTCGATCGTTCATGCATCCCCCGCCCCGCTCCGTGCAACACCGGGCTCGTGCGGGCCCAGCGTACGTCTGCGACACTCGGTTGGTGAAGGGGGTCGTACTCGCCGCCGGCGAAGGGCGGCGTCTCCGGCCGCTCACCGAGCTGCTGCCGAAGGCGCTGTGCCCCGTCGGCAACCGCCCGCTGCTCGATCGTGCGCTCGAGCGTCTGCACACGGCTACCGACGACGTCGCGGTCAACGTTCACTCGCACCGCGAGCAGATGGAGCAGCACCTCTCGGCGTGCGCACCGGCCGTGCATGTGTCGGTCGAGCCCGACGAGCTCCTCGGCACCGCTGGCGCGATCGGCCAGCTGCGCGAGTGGATCGACGGCGACGCAGCGGTCGTCACCAACGTCGACGCGCTCACCACACCCGACCTCTCGGACCTGATCGATGGCTGGGACGGCGAGCGCATCCGCCTCCTCGTGGCATTCGACGATCGCCAGCCCGACTTCGACGGGCTCTGGAAGTACGTCGGTGCGTGCGTGTTGCCGTGGTCAGCGGTGCGCGACCTCGAAGCGCGACCCTCGCATCTCTTCACCGAGCGCTGGCAGCCCGCGGCCGAAGCCGGGACGCTCGACCTGGTGCCGACGCGTTCGTTCTTCACCGATTGCGGCACGCCACTTCGCTACCTCGGTGCGAACCTCGTCGTCTCGGGCGGCACGTCAGTCATCAGCGAAGACGCGCGCGTCGAGGGAACGGTGGAGGCGTCGGTCGTGTGGCCAGGTGCACGCGTCGAGGCCGGCGAGCACCTTCGCTTCGCGATCCGCCTCAGCGACGGACGCACGGTGCAGCCGTTGGCGAGCTGACTACCAACCCACCTGACCGTCGACGAGCTCGCGGATGAGATCCGCGTGCCCGTTGTGCCGCGCGTACTCCTCGATCATGTGCACGTAGATCCATCGCAGCGAGCACGGCTGACCGTGGCGGAGCCCCGTGTCGTCGAGCTGGTGCCGGGCAGCTGCCGCTCGAGCAAGGTCGCACTCCGCGTGCCACGCCGCCAGGTCGGCATCCCAGTCGGCATCGTCGAGGGGGACGAGCTCGCTGTCGTCAATGTTCGGGTCGAGAAAGACGCCCGGGAGATCCTGCTCACCGAGGAGCACGCGTCGGAACCAGTTCCGCTCGACCTCGGTGCAATGACGGAGCAGGCCGTGCAGGGACAGCTTCGAAGACGGAACCGGCCTCGCTGTGCGCGCGGCGTCGTCGAGCCCTTCACATTTCAGCAGCAGCGTGGTGCGGTGGAACTCGAGCCACGCTTCGAGCATCTCGCGCTCGGCGAGGACGTAGGGCGGCTCGGCTCGCCGGGGATCGGAGAGATCCTCGATCACGACGGCTCGCCGAAATTGGGGTCGCGTCCGAGCAGCCCGAGCATCCGGTCCTGCAACGGCGCAGTTTCCGGAACCGCCACGAGCGGACCGAACACGACCATCCCGGGACCGAACGCGCCGGGCGTGCGCATCTCATCGGGGATCTCCTGCATGCTCGGCCACATCCGCTCCACCTCCTCCGGATCGATGGTGGCGTCCTGACCGGTCGCAGCGGCGAGGTCCCATCCGTGGAGCACGAGGTCGGCGCTCACGACCTGGTCGACCGTCTCCTCGATCGACAGACGGCCCGCGGGAGAGTCGTGCACGGACGCGGCGATCTCCGGATCGTTCAGCACGCCCTCGACATCGGCGCGCGCCGCTCGGTACGCGGCCAGCGGATCCTGTTCCACCGACGGCGCCGGGCTGAGCGTGCGGTCGAGTGGGCGCAGCATCACGCCGTGCATGTCGATGATGTGCTGCACGACGCCGCGTGCGTCCCAGTCGTCGCACGGCGACTGGTTGGACCATTGGTGCGGTTGCACCGCCGCGACCTTTTGCTCGAACAGGTCGGCCCGGCGCCGGTAGCGGTCAGCGATCTCGGTCACGGCCCGATGTTGCCCGATTCCGAAGCAGTCCCGCACGGATGCCGCTAGACACTTGGCGTGACCGACCAGCGGCGCGTCATCGAGCTGCGCATCCATGGCGTCAGCGGAACGCCGGTCGAGCACATCCTCGACACCCCTGCCGTCGTTCTCGTCGCGGGCGACGAGCTCTCCGGCTTCTGGCGTCCCCTTGTCCAACCGAAGCGAGAGCCCACCTCACCGCAAGGACGCGTGCCCGTTCTCGAGGGATACCGGTGGGGTGGACTGACGTCGCGGGTCGCGACCGCGGCGCTGTGGGTCGTGCTTGCTCCGTTCGCCCTCGTCAACGCGGCCGGCGCCATGCATCTGACCGACACCAAGAAGCCGGTCGGCGAGTACCGCGGGATCGCCCGAGGGCTCGAGGGCTGGTTGGTACGGCTGTTCGCGCTCTCGCTGACGTTGATGCTCGTGCTCGCGGCGTTTGTCACGGCGGTCGACATCGTCGCCTGGCAAGGCCACCGGTCGGGTAGCGGTATCGTCGGCTTCCTCGACTGGTCGTGGCTCGACACGCCGGAGCAACGCGTCGCCGTGCTCGCCCTCGTGCCCGTGGTCGTGCTGATCGGCCTCGCGCGTGTCGGCAAGAAGACGTTCGAGCGCTACGAGGACTATCCGGCGTCCAAACCGGCCCCCGAGGTGACGGGCGCGAACGCGGGTACACCGCTCGAGTGCGCCGACTTCTGGAACGGCGCCGAGCGCGCTCGACCGTTCCAGCGGACGCACACCGCAGCCGGGCTCTCGTTCATCGCGCTGCTCGTTGCAATCGTGCTCACGAGGACGGATGCCACCGGGTCCTGGGTCTGGATTGTCCCAGCCGTGGCGCTCGGAGCGAGCATGCTCCTCTGCGCGCTCCCCCAGCGGTCGGGCGCGGCTGCGATCTCCGTGATGATCGCCGCCGTACTGATCTTGGGCGCGCTGCTCATGTACACGTACTTCGAGGCGGACTTCACGACCGACGACAGCCTCACGCTCCCTGGAAGCACGACGACGGTGCAGGTGATGTTCGGCGCGCAGCTCGGCACGTTGATGGTGCTTGCCGCCTTCGGCTTCTACCGCTGGACCCGTCTACACGCGTTCGTGCACCTTCGGCTCTGGGGGACCGGCACGTTCTGCGTGTCGCTCGGCGCCTTCGTGATCGGTGCCGCGCTCTCGGCCGGTGTGATCCTGCGCGTCGCCGATCTCATCGGACGAGCCCGACCGTCGGCGGAGATCCCGAACAAGGGGAAGACGATCGTCACGCCGGCGGCGATGGCATGGGCCGCGCGCGGTGTGACTCTTGCGTGCATCGGGATCGTGGTCTTGGTGGTGGTCGTCCTCCTCGTCGTGTGGAGGGCTCGCCGCGGCCACGAGGACTCCGAAGTCGAACCACCCTCGCTGCGCAGCAAGCTCGCTGCCGCAATCGCCTGGGCGCGGCTCACGGACCGGGCCAACGTGATCATCTCGGTGGTCTCTTGGATCACGATGATCACCGCGGTCGGGGCATTCTTTGCCTCGCGCGAGGCCTACGGCGGCGATCAGCCCGGCTGGCTGCCTGGTTCGCCTGCCGTCTGGCGTGCATTCGAGGTTGCGGGCACCGTGATCGTGGTCCTCTTCGCGCTCGCGCTGGTCTTCCTCATCGTCCGCGCGTACCGGACGGAAGGACTCCGCCGGAAGGTCGGAATCCTCTGGGACCTTGCCACCTTCTGGCCACGGACCGCGCACCCACTGGGACCACCGTGCTACTCGGAGCGAGTCGTTCCCGAGCTGTCGGCGCGCGTCGCCTACTTCCTCCTCGGAGACGCCGAGATCCCCGAGCCGGGCTTCGAATCCTCCGACGTCGTCGTATCAGCGCACAGTCAGGGCAGCGTGATCGCGGCCGCCGCGCTCCTCCAGATGGCGCCGACGGACCAGATCGCGTTGCTCTCGTATGGATCCCCACTGCGTCGTCTGTATCGCTCGTACTTCCCGACGTACTTCGGCGACCCCGCGCTCGACGTGCTCTCGGGTCGAGTCGGAGCGCGCTGGCGAAACCTCTACCGACACACGGACCCCATCGGTGGTCCGGTGTTCCAAGACCCGAGCGACCCCGACCCGCCTCCCGCCTCGGTCGACACGTTCGTCACCACACCTCCGAAGCGGCGGGCAGGCGACCCCGCGCCGCCGGTGATCGAGCGCCACTCCAACTATCCCCGCGAACCCGCGTATGCCGTCGCCTTCGACTGGCTCGACGCGCAGCTGCGGGCTCAGGCACCTCCTTGACCGGTGTCTAGGGGCCGGGTGATGAAGCGCGTCCGTTACGCCGACGGACGGGCTGATTCAGCTGACGGGTTGGCGGGTCACGAGCACCCGCACCCGCGCGCGGAGCCGGGCTGCGTGGTCGGCCGCGGCCGGGAGGTTCTCGGTGTCGGTCGCGATGCGCAGGTCCCGAAGCCGGCTGTCCACCTCGGCCCGACCGGCTCCGTCAAGCCCGGCGGTGACGCGGTCGCGGATCCACTCCAGGACCGCGACGTCGCCGGCCAGAACTAAGCAGGAACTGACTCGACCGGGCTCAGGTCGCCGTAGAGGTCGCCGAGGCTGTCGGCGATCGCGTTGGCCTCGGCAACCTTCGCGTTGTACTCGTTGACGACGGCGTTGTACTGGGCGCCCAATGAGTTGGCGCGATCCACCGCGGTGTTCTGCGGACCCACGAGGTTGTTGGCCTCGTTGAAGCGACCCTGCGCACGCAGCTCGTCGATCTGGTTCGCGAGGCTGTCGGCTTCCTTTCCCGCCGCGTTCGCCTGCGCTTCGAGGTTGCCCAGCTGAGCATCGAGCGCGTCGAGCTCGGCTTCCAGCTGCTCGAATCTCGTCTCCAGGTTGTCGAACACGCTCTGGTAGCCCGCGAACAACGCGATCAACGCCGCGCGATCGTCAAAGTACTGCGCGTAGTGGCGCTCGAGCGCGCGAGACAACACCGAGACCTCCGTGCCGACGAGCGAGTGCAGCTCGTTCGCGCGCTCCTGCTCGGTGTACAGGGTCAGCGACTCTTCGAGGCGCGGCTGCGGGTTCTCGGCCACGAACTCCTCGATCATGGCGTTGACCTTCTCGCGCTCTTGACGACCAAGCCGCTCGTACGCGGCGTGGAGCATCTCGTGCGCCGCGGTCACGGGCATCACGCCCCTGATGTCAAGCCGGTCGACGCGTAGGATCGAGATCTCGTTGGTGAACTGGTCGTAGCAGCCCAAGACGAACGTGTCGTCCGCCTCGGGCAATGGGCAGTCCTCCACGAAGTCCGCCTTCTCGCGGATCACCGGAGCCGTATCGGCGAAGAGCTCGCGCCCCTCCCGAGACAGCGAGGCCTCACGCCCGAGCTCGATGACGTCTTCCTGCTCTGCTTCTTCGAGCAGCCCGCGGAGTCGCTCCGCTTCGCTCTTCGAGAAGCCCTCCTTCTCGCCCAGGGTGAACGACAGGCCCCGCGTGGACGATTCGTCATTGCCGTCGAGCACGACCAGATCGAGAACCTCACCGTCCAGCGTGAACGCGAGCCGAGCATCACCGTTCTGAGCCCCGAGGAACGCCCACAGGCTCCCGCCGCGCGCGGTGAGCCGCGCCACCACCAGGCGGCGCCCACGTCGCGCTCGCCGCAGGGTGATCCGCCCGAACTCGCTTCCGGTGAGCTGAGCGGGCCCGAGCATCAGGCGCTCCTGCTCGTTCGATGTTGCCAGCACCACGCACACCGCCGGGTCGTCACCGTCGCGTGGCGTCGTCGGCACCTTGCGGCGAAGAGCGCTGGCCTGGAGCGGATCGCAGGACGCGACGGCCGCCTCACCCGACGTGCGGGCTGCTCGCCTGAGCTTGGCCGCCTCCGACGCGACTTCGTCGAGTACGGGTCGCACGCGCACTTCGTGCTCGCGCCCGGTGACGAAGCCGGCCGCAACGTCCTCGCTCTCACCGGCCGCTACCGCGGTCGCGCCCGCCGCGACCACACAGACGACAAGCGTGAGCGCGACTCCCCCGCGCTTCATTGCGAGGACGGTAGTCCTGGGCGCGGCGACGCCCGGTACGATGATCCGTCACATGGCCGAGCGGTACGGACGATCGACACAACATGGCAGCTGACGACGGACTCGGCTTCAAGGATCCGGCGAAGAAGCGCAACCTCACGTTCGCCGTGCTACCGATCGGCAAGCTGGAGGTGATCTCGCATCAGCGCAAGGCGAGCGATGCGCACGTCAAGCGCGTCATCGGCTCGGTCGAGCGCGTCGGGTTCGTGACTCCGGTCGTGGTCGTCGAGCGCGACGACGGCGGATACTGGATCATCGACGGCCAGCACCGCTTCCTCGCGGCCCAGGAGCTCGGCCTGCGTCAGCTCCCGGCCGTGATCGTGCCGCGGGACATGGCGCGCCGCATGCTCACCCTCAACGTGGAGAAGGAGCCGAACATCCGCGAGCGTTCGGCAGTGGCGCTGTCGATCTACCAGGAGATGGCCGAGCAGCACCCGAAGATGACCGAGGACGACGCTGAAGTCGCCGACGCGGTGCAGCAGGCGCACTACGTCACGCTCGGTCTCGCCTACGCCGAGTCGGGTCGCCTCGCCGGCAGTCAGTTCGAGCCGATCCTCAAGAAATGCGACAGCTACATGGACCGGCCGCTCACCGAGTGCCTCCCAGAACGCGAGGCGCGCGCCGCGAAGGTGGTGGAGGCGCACCGGCTCGTGCGCGCGATCTCCGATGCGCTCAAGGAATCCGGCGCGTGGCACGAGTTCGTCGGCGCGCAGATCGTCTCGCACGCGAACCCGCTCAAGCGGGCGCGCAAGCAGCACTCGTTCGACGAGACATTCGACAAGATGATCGCCAAGCTCCACGACCTCGAGGAGCACCCGGAGAAGGTGCTGCGCGGGGGCTGAGGTCGGCGCGGTTGCCGCGGCGCCGAATCAGCCGGTGACGGTGCCGTCGACGACCTGAAAGAGCTCCCACTCGCCTGGGATTCCCTTGAGCGTGTGCGATCCCATCGGCTCGAAGGCCGCGGCTTGACCGGCCATCGCGGCGACGACCGATGCCGTCACGGCCACGTTGCCGTCGCCGGCTCGAGCCATCACACGCGCCGCGATGTTGACCGCCAGCCCGGACACGTCGTCACCGCGACGGTCGACGTCACCGACATGGATGCCGACGCGGACCTGCAGGTCGTCCTCAACGAGGTGGGCTGGCAGTCGCAGCGCGGTGTTCAGTGCGCCAGCCGTGGACGGGAACAGCGCGAGCACCCCGTCGCCTGTCGTCTTGATGACTCGGCCACCGCAGCGCCCGACCGCGGCACGCACTGCGGCATCGTGGCGGTCCAGCATGGACTTCCACTTCGCGTCACCGACCGACGCGGCGCGCTCCGTGGAGCCGACCAGATCGGTGAACATGACCGCCGCGAGGACACGCTCCGGTGGCGGCAGGCGCCGCTCCCCGACGACGAAGTCGGCGATCTCGGCCAATACGGCGTCGACGTCGCCCATGAAGGGGAACAGGTCTTCTCCGTCGAGCTCGACCGCCGTCGCGTTCGGGATCCGCTCCGCCGCGATCATCGCCGACTCGGGAGGGATGAACGCGCTGTCGCGCCGATGGAGCACGAGGGTCGGCGCTTTGATCCCCTCGAGCAGCTGCGCTTCGGGTCGCGCGCCGAAGGCAGATTTGAAGATGCGGCCGGCGGTGGCCGGGCTCGCGCCGAGGCGGCCGGCTCGGCTGTACCACTCGCGAAACGTTGGGTCGGCAACGCGCGACGGTGCGATCCGTTCGAGGATGTCGAACTCCCCGCTGATGTTGGCCTGGATCGCCCGCAGCTGGTCGCTGGACCAGTCCTCCCACTCGCCCTCGGTGACGATGATCGGCTCGTACAGCACGAACCGTCCCACCTGGTCGGAGTGCCTTGCGGCGAAGCGCGTCCCCACTCCGTACGTGTCCCATGCGAACACGACCGGGTCGCGCACTCCCGAGGCGATCACCACCGCCGCGAGGTCGTCGGCCCACTGGTCCAGCACCGGCTGCTCCCAGTCGACGATCGGGTCCGACAGGCCGAGACCGCGTCGGTCGAAGACGACGACCCGACCGAGCGCCTGGAGCCCGGCGAGCAGTCGGGCGAAGCCGAGCTCCTCCTCGAAGAGCTCCATCGGGATGAGGCCGCCCGACACCATCACGATGTCGTGCGGCGCGCCGTCCCAATGGTCGGCCTCGAGCACGCGGTACGCGATGTGCGTACCGTCCTCGGTCACCGCGTACTGCACATCGTTCATGGGGCGCAGTCTCGCGCTTAGGCGATCTCCACGATCGGGAGGTTGCTCAGCCGGTGACTCAGCCCATCTCGGGGATGACGCCGAGTTGGGTCATCATCCCCATGTCATCGGCGACGCCCCAGTGCTCAACCGCCTTGCCGTCGCGGACCTTCACCCGATCGAACATCGCGACCGACACCTTCTTGCCGGTCGCGGGGACGCCCGCGAGCTCGCCCTTATGGGTGCCGGTCAACAACGACTGCATCCACACCTCGTCACCCTCGACCACGGCGCTCACCGTTTCCACCTTGAGGTCGGGGAATGCGTCACGGAACATCTTCACGAAGGCGTGCAACCCCGCCCGGCCG
Source organism: Acidimicrobiia bacterium (assembly GCA_040881685.1). NCBI lineage: Bacteria > Bacillati > Actinomycetota > Acidimicrobiia > Acidimicrobiia bacterium. The sequence continues at coordinate 199,524 of JBBECS010000054.1, forward strand.
GGCGGGACGCCGGGCGGAAGCTCCTGGTGCTCCACGAAGTCCTCCGCCACGATCTCGTCGATCGTGTCGAAGTTGCCCTTGCTCATCACCTCGTCGTTGAAGCGCTTCGCCAATGCCTTCAGGTCCGCCATGTCGCCCCTCCTTCCTGGGTCCGAGAACCACGTCCGGGCGGGATCGTAGAGGGTGGGCCTTCTCGGCGCTACGCCAGCTCCTGCATCGGGACGCCCGATCTACTCGCGGCGGAGTCGGTACCAGTGCTCGTCGGGTCGAAGGAGCACCTCCAGCGGCTTCGGAGCCGAGAACCCCGAGGGCTCGATGTCCGTGATCTTCCAGCCCGGGAACGCGGCTTCGATCTCGTTGCGTTCCACGCCGCGGATGAGCGGCCGACGACGGCGCGGCCAGCAGAGCAGCAGGACCGTCGCGTCGGGCGCCGCGATGGCGTCCACTCCTCTTCCCATCGCCTGCTGCTGTTCGGTGTCGAAGTCGTGGAATGTGCCCGTGTCAAGCACCAGGCGGAAGTCTTCGCCGACACCGGCCGCGCGCAAGTCGGTGACGTCGCCGTTGACGAGCTCCATGTCGACGTGCTCGCGGCCGGCGCGCTCGCGCGCTCGCTCGAGCGCATTCTCGATGATGTCGACGCCTGTGACGTTCCACCCGCGCTTCGCGAGCTCGATGCCCCAGATGCCGCTGCCTGTCCCGATGTCGAGCGCCCGTCCGAACGGTGCGACCCGCTCACTTTCCTCGCGTTCGAAGAGCTCCGTGATCTTGGCGGTGAACTCCGGCTGATCGACCGCGTCCTCCCACGGATGGAAGCCGATCCGGTATGCGAATCCGTAGTTCATCGGTACTCTCTCCTCGGTCGTCGAAAGGTTCAAGGAGAACGTACGAATTGCGAGGGCGCTTGCCATCGGTGGAACTACCGATCTTTCGCGATCGGTCGAGTAGGTAGGTCTGCGGACTACACGATCCCGCGCTCGTACGCGTACGCGGTCGCAGCCGCCCGGGTCGACACACCCACCTTCATGAAGATGCTGCGCACGTGGCTGTCGACGGTCCGCTCGCTGATCACGAGCTTCGTCGCGATCCCACGGTTGGTCTCGCCCGCCGCGACCAGGCCGAGCACTTCGATCTCGCGTGGCGTGAGCCCGTCGGGCCGCGACGTGGGCTGGCCTGAGAGCTCGTCGAGGCGCGCGAGCGAGGGCTTCGCGCCGAGGCGCTCGAACGTGGTGCGGGCAGCGTCGAACTCGAGCGTGGCGCCGTCTTCGTCACCCATCGCCCGGCACGCCAGCGCCAGGGAGGTGCGTGTGCTCGCGAGCTCGAACGGGGCCTCGAGATCTCGCCATGCATCCGCGGCCTGGCGCAATGCGACGAGGGCGCCGCGCTCGTCGCCGTCGGCCAGCCGCACCGCGCCGGTCGCCTGCGCGGCGCAGGCCCGCAGATACGGCGATCCGAGCTCGTCGGCGATCTGACCGAGCCCGTCGGCCGCGATGCGCGCCTCGTCGAAGTCGGATCCGGCCAGGGCGATCTCGACGTAAGGCGGCAGGAGCCGCGCCCGCGAGACCGGATCCTCCGACTGGTCGAGCGCGCGCCGGATCGCGGCGGCAGCGGCGTCGCGCTGACCCTGCGCGAGGCGCAGCTGCGCGAGCCCGGGCTGCGGGTCGCGCCCGTACAGGCTCGCCTCCCGGTACGCCGCCTCGGCCTCGTCGAACGCGCCACGCACGCGGTGCACCTCGCCGATCAGGTAGTGCGCGTTGGCCAGCACCACTGGGCCGGCGGGCTCCGCGAGCCGCGCGGGCACGCGCGTGGCCTCTGCGAGCGCGTCCAACCAGTGACCGCGGAGCCGCAAGATCTCGGCCCGGTGCACGAGGCACTCGCCTCGGTAGAGCACAAGCTCGGGTTGTGACTCGCACCAGTCGTCGAGCAACGCCGTCCAGTCGGTGGCGCGGCGGACATCGAAGAGCTCTGAGCACCCGTCGATCACCGTGCAGTAGACGTCGCCCACCGCGATCGGCGAGATCTCCCGTGCGTTGACGGAGACCACCGCTTCGTCGAGCAGCGTGACGCCCTCCACCACCTCACCGAGGTAGATGAGACAGCGACCTTCGCCCACCCGCGCCAGCGTGATCAGCTCGGTCGAGCCGTACCGCGCGCCGATCTTCGATGCCCGCGCGAACGCCGCGTGCGCACCGGCGGCGTCACCTTCGAGCACGCAGCGCAGGCCGATGCAGTACCGCAGGTACCCGTGCTCGACACATTCGAGGCCACTCTCGTCGAGCTGGCGCTGCGCCCGCTCCACCCAACCACCGCCACGTGGAATCTCGCCCAGGTTGAGGAGCCTGAACGCGAGCCAGAACGCGCAGGCTGCGGAGCGCGCGACGTCGCCCTGGCGTGTCCATTCGTGGTGAGCCCGCTCCCAGGCTGCCTCGCTCTCGGCGCGCCGGCCGGTCAGGACGGCTGCGGTCGCCAGGCGCTCGAGGTCGTCGGCAGCCAGCGCGTCCTGGCCGTCTGCCGCCGAGAGCCGCTCGAACGCCTCGCCCCAGGCCCCACGGTCGAACGCAGCCCGACCGTCCCCGAGGTCGCTTGCCACCCCGAGAGTCTGGCTGATCCTGGCGCGGGATGACGCTACGCCAGCCCCACCATCGGGAGCATGTTCTCGTCGAAGTAGTCGAGGATGCCCTCGGGCATGAGCAGCGCTCGGTCGGGCGCGAGGGCGCGCACGAACTCCACGTCGTGGCTCACCACGATCATCGTGCCCGGCCACGACGCGAGCGCCTCGCCGGTGGCGGTGCGTGATGGCGGGTCGAGGTTGTTCGTCGGCTCGTCGAGCAGCAGCACGTTGTGACGCCCGGCGACGAGCTGCGCGAGCGCGAGCTTCGTCTTCTCACCGCCCGAGAGCGTGGCCGCGTCCTGGAACGCCTTCTCGCCGCTCAACCCGAACATGCCGAGCAGCGCGCGCAGCTCACCGTCGGGCACGTCCGACGCGTCGCGCAGGTGCTCGAGCAGCGTGCGCCCGCCCTGGATGCCCTCGTGCTCCTGGGCGTAGTAGCCGACCGACACGTTGGTGCCGAGCGCGAACTCGCCGAGGTCGGCCTCGAGCCGTCCGGCGAGCACCTTGAGCAGCGTGGTCTTGCCCGCGCCGTTGAGGCCCATCACGAGGAGGCGCTCGCCGCGCCCGACGTCGAAGCTCACGTCGGAGAACACGTCGAGTTTGCCGAACGCCTTCCACACCTCGGTGACGGTGAGCGCGGTGCGCCCGCTGCGCGGCGGCGTCGGGAAGCGCAGGTTGAGCTTGCGCTTGCGCGTCGGCGCGTCGACCTGCTCCTGCCTCATGCGAGAGATGCGGCTGTCGAGGCTCTTGGCCTGGCGCGCCCGCTTCACGGTCTGGCCGCGCATGGTGTTGGCGAGCGTGGTGAGGCGGGCGATGTCGGCGTCCTGGCGGGCGCGCAGCTTGCGGAGCCGGAGCTCGTCCTGGTCGCGGGCGGTGAGGTACTGCGAGTAGGTGCCCTTGTACTCCACGAGCGTGCCGGCGCCCTCGTCGACCTCGCGGTCGATGTGGATCACGCGGGTGATGGCGTCGTCGAGCAGGTCGAGGTCGTGGCTCACCACCACCAGCGCGCCGCGGTAGGCGCGCAGGAGCTTGAGGAGCCAGGTTCGGGCGTCGGCGTCGAGGTGGTTGGTGGGCTCGTCGAGCAGCAGTAGCTCGCTGC